>NZ_JBGOSN010000023.1:0-65496 GCF_046335115.1 Paracoccus sp. P2
CACATCTCGCCCCTCGGATGGGCGCACATCTTACTCACAGGGGAGTACAGGTGGCCGAAAAGAGCTTAGCGTAGGATTTAGCACCGTCCGGCAGCAGACCCCTTCTTCACGAATTGCGATTTCAGGCCCATCTGCCCGATGCCCGGAATCCGGCAGTCGATGTCGTGGTCGCCCTCGACCAGGCGGATGCCGCGCACCTTGGTGCCGACCTTGACCACCGAGGACGACCCCTTGACCTTCAGATCCTTGATCACCGTCACCGTATCGCCGTCCTTCAGGACGTTTCCGACGCTGTCGCGCACTTCGTCGGCAGGCTGGGGCCCCGCGTCCCGGGACCATTCATGCCCGCATTCCGGGCAGACAAGCAGGGCGTCCACCTGATAGGCATAGGTGGAGGAACATTCGGGGCACGGCGGCAGGCTCTGGGTCATGGCCGCCACTCTAGCCTTGGGCCTTGCGCTTGGCCATCGGGAAAACTGCGGCATTCCGGGGCCTTCCGCCGCAGGCGGCGTGCCACGGCAGCGCCTAGACCTTGCTCGTCGTGCCGAGCCCCAGCGCGATCGCCACGCGGGCGGCATCGGCACGGTTGTTGATGCCCAGCTTGCGGTAAAGTTCCTTGATATAGTGGCTGACCGTATGTTCGGAAATCGCCAGCCGCGAGGCGATGGCGCAGGTCCGCTCGCCCTGCCCCAGCAAGGACAGGACCTGCTCCTCGCGCCGGGAAAGCCGCACGTCCAGCGGCTCGCCCGCGGGAACCATGCCTTCGCGAAGCCGCTGCGCGAAAGCCAGGGTGTTCTCGATCTTGAGATGCAGCAGGTCCAGGTCGATCGGCTTGGCCAGGTAATCGTCGGCCCCGGCGCGCAGCCCGGCCAGATGCGGCTCGCGATCCGACAGCGCGGTCAGGAAGATGAAGGCGGTGCTTTCCGCCAGCTTGCCCGAGGCGCGCAGGTCGCTCAGCAGTTCGAAGCCGTTGCGGCCGGGCAGCATGACATCGCACAGCACGATGTCGGGCCGGTTTTGCGCCAGCAGAGCCTCGGCCTCGTCGCCGTTGCGCGCGCTCAGAACCTTGTAGCCCCTGGATGCGAGTTCTTCTTGCAGTTCCTCGAGGATGAACAGCTCATCCTCGACACAAAGAATGGTCGCCGGCCCGCGCTGCCGATTCATCGTCCTGTTCCCCCTTGGCAGGCACGGCAACGACGAACTCGGACCCCTCACCCAGGCGCGAGGTGAACGTGACCTCGCCGCCGTGCAGCGCAACAATATCACGAACCAGGCTCAGGCCAACCCCGACTCCGGGCAATCGGTGAACATTCGGCGCGCGGTAGAACCGGTCGAAAACCGCGCCCCGCGCCCCCGGCGGGATGCCGGCGCCGCGATCCTTGACGCGACAGAAGATCCGGCCGCCGTCCCGCCATGTCTCCAGGCTGACCGGCGACGGCGCCTCGGAATATTTCATCGCATTCGACAGCAGGTTCAGCACGGCCTGTTCCAGCAGCACGGGATCGGCATCCGCCTGCAGCGGCGTTTCCGACAGGGCGACCTCCAGCACCCTGCCGGGATTGGCCTGCCGCGTCTGCTCGGCGGCGATGCGGGCGATCTGGTTGAAATCGACGATGCGGCGCGACAGCGCGATGTCCTTGCCCTCGACGCTGGCCGAGGCGAGAAAGCCGCTCAGCAGCCGCTCCAGCCGTTCCGCCGCATCCAGGATCCGGCTGAACTTGCGCCTGAGCGTTTCGGAAAGCGGCGTTTCCTCGTCGCGCAACTGCCTCTGCGCGATCATGTGGATGATGGAAACCGGCGTGCGGAACTGGTGCGAGACGGTAACGATGAAGCTGCGATAGACCTCTTTGGCCCGGCGCTCGACCTCCAGCGCCTCCTGCAGCTCGGTCGTGCGCGCGGCGACCGTCCGTTCCAGTTCCGCGCGATGCTCTTGCAATTCCGCCTGCGCACGCATGGCACGGCGCATGTTGCGCCACAGCAGGCCGGCCATCACCACCCCGGTCAGGAAGGCGCCGCCGACCGCCAGCAGCAGCAATTGCATGACCCGCAACAGGGCTTCGCGGCGGACATGGCGGGCAAGCCTTTCCTCCAGCGCGGTGGCGTTGGTGATCTCGCGCAGGACCGAGGCAAGCACGACGACGCGCGGCATCAGCGCGGCGACATCGGTGGGGTCGAAATCCTGTGCCTGGAAAGCCGCGTCGAGTTCCTCCAGCAGGCTCCTGGCCTGGGCGACCAGGTCGCCGGCCCCGATCTCGCGGAAATAGTCGATCTGCGGCCGATCCGCCATCAGCGCGATGCGGCTGTAGAGAATGTCGAAGCGCAGCAACACGTCTTCGACATCCCGGTCCAGGCTGACGCGATACAGGGTCAGCATCAGGTTCTGCGCCTCGCGATCCGCCTGGTTCGCCGCCCACAGGTTGCGCTCGACAAGTTCCTCGCGAAAAGCGTGGTCGATATTGACCAATTGGAACAGAGAATAGACGAACAGCAGGACGAAGCTGGCAATCGTCAGCAGCGCGAAATGAGACCCGCGCAGGCGCATCAGAGGATGGTGATCTCGAACAGCTGCCAGACCCAGCGTTCGTCCATGACGGCGCGTTGCAGTTCCGGCCGCTGGTCGCGCGGATAGACCAGCCAGAGCGGCCCCTTGTCGCGCACGCGCATGGGCTTGCCGTTCATCTCGCGCGCCAGGATGGGCGCGTAGTCCCAGGCATCGCCGGCAGGAAGCACGATGCCGTAATCGTTCAGCGCCTTCACCAGGAGCTTGCGCCCGGCCAGGTCCGACCGCGACATCCCGCCGCCGGTCAGCACGTCCCGAAGGAAGGGGCCGCGAAAGGTCTGGACGCCCTCGGTCCAGCGGGTCCGCGTGGCGATCTGATGCCAGGGCAGCGCCGCGATGTCCTCGTCCTCCAATTCCCTGACGCGGCCCGAAGGCTCGGTGATCGTCAGCATCGGCCGGGCCGCGTGCGCGAAAAGCGGCGAGGCGGGCGCAAGGGCCGCGATCGAGGCGGACAGGACAAGGGTTCTTCTGCTGAGGAACGTCTCGGGCGCGCGATGCATGGGCTATCTCCAGGGCCAGAACATAGCAACGGAGTATGGCATGCGCGAACCGGGGTATAGCCCGCGCATGCCATTTCATCACCTCCGGCCCGCAGGCCGGCGTACTCGTTACGATAATGAATTTTATAAAAATAGCGTCCCCGAGCTTTCTCGCGACAATCACACGAGCCCGAATGGACACCGGCATTCCTGACAGTTCCGGCGGCATGGCGCCATTCCCCAAAATCGGGGAATGGCCCGCGCCTCGACCGGCTGGGGTGCGATTCGGCCGCGCCGGACGCCTCGGCGGAGCCCTGCCGAGCGCACGCGCTGCTCGCGCCCATGTGTCCTGCCTCGGCTTGTCCGGTCGCTGCCGCGCCGCTAACCGGGAACGAATCCGCTGTTCGGCGATTATGGCCGGGAGCATCGCGATAAAGGAGAAAGCCATGCGTCACCTGTCGCTCTTTCTGGCCGCCCTGCTTGTGGCGGGTCCGGCCCTGGCCGAGAACCGCGGCGTGGTGATCGCCAATGCGCGCTACCAGAACGCACCGGACCTGGCCGATGCCGATGCCGGCGCCGCCGCGGCCGCGATGAGGGCGGCCGGCTTTCGCACCGTGACCGGCGCCGACCTGGTGGTGCGTGACGTGCGCCAGGCGGTTGCCGACCTGCTGCGGCCCGACGATTCGCCCGGCGCGCGGATCGTGCTGCTGAACGGGCGTTTCCTGCATGGCGGCAACGACAGCTGGTATATGGGCACCGATGCCGACAAGCCCGACCTGGTCGGCGCCGGGGCGCAGGGCGTGCCGCTTTCCATGGTGCTGGACCTGATGAAAGAGGCGCGGCCGGGCGCGGTGCTGCTCCTGGGTTCGGACGAGGCCGAAATGGAACATGCGACCGGGCTGGAGAACGGCATCGGCCCGCTGACCCCGCCCGAGGGGGTAACGGTGATCTCGGGGCCGCCCGCGGCAACCAGTGCGGCGGCGGCGGCGCTGCTCGAGCCGGGCACCTCGGTCGGCACGGTGGTCGGCGCCGATGACCGGCTGGTCATGGCCGAGGGCGGCGATGCGCAGCTGGTGCTGGTCGCGGCCGGGCCGCAGGCCGATGCCCCGGCCGGGCCGCTGGAGGCCGACCGCGACCTTTGGGCCCAGGCCGCGGCCGAGGATACGGCGGCGGCCTATCGCGGCTATCTCGACCGCTATCCCGGCGGGCTCTACTCGGCGGCGGCCAAGGCGCGGCTGGATGCGCTGGGGGCGGCGCAGGCGGACCGCGATCTTTGGGCCGAGGCCGCGGCGGCCAATACGGTCGCGGCCTATCAGGATTACCTGGCCCGCTATCCGCAGGGCGAGTTTGCCCAGGCCGCGCAGAACCGGCTGGCCGAATTGCGCCCTGCCCCGGCCCCGGCGNGATCTTTGGGCCGAGGCCGCGGCGGCCAATACGGTCGCGGCCTATCAGGATTACCTGGCCCGCTATCCGCAGGGCGAGTTTGCCCAGGCCGCGCAGAACCGGCTGGCCGAATTGCGCCCTGCCCCGGCCCCGGCGCCGGCGCCGGCCCCCGAGATCCAGCAGCCGCGCCAGGTCACGCCGCCGCGCCAGGTCTCGCAGGCCGAACTGACCGAGAACCGGCTGAACCTGTCGCGGGGCGACCGGGTGGCGATCCAGCGCCGGCTGAACACGCTGGGCTATTCGACCGGCGGCGCGGACGGGATCTTCGGCTCGCGCTCGCGCTCGGCCATCCGCGGCTGGCAGCAGCGCAACGGCTATGCGGTGACGGGCTATCTGACCGGGCCGCAGGTGGACGCCATGCGGGCGCAGGCCAATGCAGCCGCCCCCAGCCGCGACCAGCAGGACCGCGCCTATTGGCAACAGACCGGCGCCAAGGGCGGGGTGCGCAACCTGCGCGCCTATCTGGACCGCTATCCCGACGGCATCTATGCCCAGACCGCCCGGCAGCGGCTGGCCCAGGCCGACCGGGACAACCCGCGCCGCGACCGCGAGGACCAGGCCTGGCAGCGCGCGCGGCAGGTCGATACCGTGCAATCCTATACGCAATACCTTCAGAACTTCCCGCGCGGCGAACATGCCGAGCAGGCCCGCCAGCGCCGCAACCGGCTGATCAACCAGGGCCAGATCGGCAATGGCGTCATCGGGCTGGACACGATCATCCGCGAACTGGTGAAGTGACCCGCCCGCTCAGTTCAGCATCACCATGGCCAGGAACGGCCCCGTCTCCAGCAGCATGTCCGAAAAGCGGCGGAAGCTTTCCGGGCTGACCGGCGGCGCGTCCGAAAAGTAATCGGCCAGCGCCCAGCCCTGGATCACCCCGTCCACCGGCAGCGGCGCCGGGTCTTCCAGCCAGGCGCCCAGGTCGATGCCCATCGGCCCGCGCCAGAACGGGATGGTCCTGTCGCCCGCCAGCAGCGCCTCGCCATCGGCCAGCACCGCCTGCCAGGCCGCGCCGGTGCCGGGCGGAAAGGCGATGCCGGTGGCCGAGATCTGGCGGTCGTTCGGGATCCATTCGCCGGCATTGTCGCTTTCCTGCCCGACCAGCGCCCAGAAGCGGCGGTTCTGGTCGATGGTCTGCTGCCAGTGCGCGCGGGCGGCGCGGGTGCGCCCGGCATCGGGCTGGCGGCGCAGCATGTCGATGGCGACGGCCAGCGGGTCGATGAAATCGTCCAGCATCGGCGGCAGCGCAGCCTCGCCCCCGGCCAGGCGGCTTTCGTCGATCCGGGCCCGCATGGCAAAGACCTTTTCCAGGCTGGGCGTCGGGTCGAAGGCCAGCAGCAGTTCGGCACCGCCCGAGACCAGGTGCGTATAGGCCGCAAGCCAGGCCGCATCGGCGCGGTCGAAGCGGATCACCGGCGGCGCGGGCGGCGGGGCCGCTTGGCCGGTCTCGGGGTCAAAGGCCGGCATGCCGGACCAGACGATGCCGGCCAGCAGTTCCGCCGCGCCCTCGCCCATCCCGCGCCGGCCGTCGGCATCCAGGTCGAACCACAGATCGCCCAGCGAGATCGCCAGCCCGAAATCCTCGTCCTCGGCCAGCCCCTCCAGCGCGGCGCGGCTGCGCGCCATCGCCTCCAGCGTGGCCTGGGTCTGCTCGGCCAGCGCCTCGGGCGGCATCGGCTGCGGCGGCACGGATTGCGGCAACTCGGCGGCCGAGCCGAAGATCATCCCGCCAAAGGGCGCGACGCCATAGGTCACGCGCCAGCGCCAGGCCGCCTCGACCGCGCCCAGGAACTCCAGCCCGGCAATGGCGAAACGCTCGTCGGGCGCCGGGTCGGACAGCGCGTGCAGCCGCGCCAGCGTGGGCGCGATGCCCTGCTGCGCGATCTCCCGCGACAGGGCCGAAGGATCGACCGGTTGCCGCGCCAGGGCGGGCGCGGCGGGCGCGGCAAGAACAAGCGCCAGCGAAAGAACCAGCCGCCTCATGGCCGGCCCTCCGCCAGGCGCTGCGCCAGCTTGCGCCGCGTCCAGTCCTCCAGCGCCAGTTCCTCTGCCCGGTCGCGGGCGCGCAGCCAGATCGGATCGGCGCCGAAGCGCGCCTCCAGCCGCGCCATCAGCGCCTGCGCCGGCCCGTCGCCCGCAGCCGCGGCCAGCGTGGCAAGCCGCCAGGCCAGCGCATAGCTGCGCGTCACGCCCTCGCCCCGCTCATGAGCCAGCGCCGCGTCGCGCAGCGCCTGGGTCGAGGCGAAGCTGCCCTCGGGCGGGGCGGTTTCGGCCGCCTCCTGCGCCGCCAGCAGATCGGCGGTGCCGAGCCGCGCCTCGATCCGCTCCAGCACCCCGGCCGCACCCGTCACCCCTTGCGCCGCCGCCCGCAGCGCATGGCCATAGGCAAGCGCGGGATCGGTGTCGGCCGTCAACCGCGCCAGGGCCAGCGCCACCTCGGCATCCTCGCGCAAGGGGGTCAGCAACTCGACGGCCCGGCGGCTGTTCTGCGGCACCCCCCTGCCCTCGGCCAGTGCCAGGCCCAGGGCGCGGTTGTCCTGATGCGTCGCGGGATCGGCGATCAGCGCCACCGGCGGCGTGGGCAACCCGTTCGAGAAGCGCGGCCGGAACAGCGTCGCCGCATCTTCGGGCCCCGCCCAAAGCGTCGTGTCGAAGGCTACCGGCTCGGCCGGGCGGATCTCGGCGGTGACACGGCCCGGCTCGGCCATGAAGGCGCGCAGGGCACGCACCAGCCCCTGCTGGGACTGGTGCAGGGCGCTGCCCGGCTCGGCGGTCAGCAGCGCCTGCAAGGCCTCGGGACTGCTGGCCTCGGGCGGCAAAAGCGGCTTCAGCCTTTCCCAGACACCCAGGTTCTCGACCGACAGATGCGCCGCGCGCAGCGTGCCGCGCAGGCCGATCTGCGGCGTCTCGTCCGTCTCGGCCCCGGCCTCGTCAGCCTGGCTCGCCGCCGTGATCTTTTCGAAGAAATCCGGAGAAAACAATGAAACATAATCGAAATCTGCGCTCGCCTCGATCCGGGCGATGCCGGGGCTGATCGCCCGGATGTCGGCGCTCAGCGCGCCGCTGCCCGCAGCCTGGCGCAGATCGACCGACAGCGCCGCCAGGGGGATGCTGGCCCCGCCCGTCACCACGCCGATCATGGCCGCGTCGGCGCCGAAGCAGTTGTTGGCGATCGACAGTTCGGCGGCATCCAGGCGCAGCCGCGATTCCGCGTCGCTCCAGAGGCTCAGGCCCGAGACCTGCAACCGCCCCAGCGCAACCCGGCAATTCCTGTGCCGGCCCAGCCCGGCGATTTGCAGGTCGCGCAACACCAGCCCGCCGCGGGCCGCGTCGATCTCCAGCCCGTCATAGCGGATGTCGGCCACCATCCGCGCATAGGAAATCGCCCCGCGCACCAGCCCCGCCGCGATATTTGCGGGGGAAAAGACGCTGGTCGTCGCCGGCGCAGGCTCGGCAGGGGCGGCGCCGGCCAGGGCCAGCGAAAGGACGGTGCCGGCGGCAAGGCGTCGGGCAAGCGGGCGCATGGTCTTTCTCCTCTTGCTGCTTGGGCAAGAAGGGAAAGCATCGGCGCGGAACTTGCAAGCCGCTTCGCCGCCGGGGCCGCCCTATTCGGTCAGCACGTGCCAGACGCCGCCCCGGCCGTCGCCGGTCGTCTCGCCCGCAGCCTTGTCACCGGCATAGTAATAGAGCGGCTTGCCGTCATAGGCCCATTGCAGCGCACCGTCGTTGCGCTCGACCAGGGTCCAGCCCTCGCCCTTGTCCTCGTCGCTGCTGCCCAGATAGGGCGGCCAGTTTCGGGCGCAATCGTCGTAGCAGGCGGATTTTCCCTCGGCATCCCGGTCGAAGGTGTAAAGCGTCATGCCGCCATCGCCCGTGACCACGGTCTGGGCCTGCGCCGCGCCAAAGGACAGCAGGGCAAGCCCCGCCGCCATGCAGATCGAAACCATCTTCATGATCGACACCCCGGAGCATCTTGCATCGGACAGCGGCCGGTCAGGCGCATGGCCCGCCTGCTCCCTTGCGGGACGCATGACTGCCGGCCGCGGACATGATAGGCGCGTCCCCGGCCGGCGTCGATGGGTTTTGCGCGGATCAGCCGGCGCGGCGCACCCGGCAGGATCGCATCGGCGCCCCTGGCGCAGGTGCCTTCGGCCGGGGCGATGGAATGGCACGGGTGCCGCCCTCCCCGCGCCCGGTGACGAAGCGCGCCAGAGCCAGCCGTCCCTCGGCCGTCCCGGCATGGTTCCCGCCGGTCCCGCCGCCGCCCGCCGCGCGACCAGATCGGTGCGCGCGTCGCAATCGATCGCGCCATCGGCCTGGAGGGGCGATGACAGGCGTTCGGATGCCATCCAGAACCCTGCGGGAGCGTCATGTCGCAGCCCTTCCCCACGGGTTTTTCCTGTCCCGTGGCAGGGCGGGGCACCCGCCCCGCCGCACAGGAGAATGTTCAGGCATGAGGCATCAGGAAGGCCGCGCCATCCGTCGCGCCGCCCTCTGCCCGGCTATTGCGCCGCCAGCAGTTCCGGCACCGACAGCAGGATGAATTCGTTATCCGCCGCCGTGCCGATCCGCCGCCCGCCCGAGAAGGGCAGGTTGTTGTCATTGGCCAGCATGATGTGGTTCTCGTCCACCCGCGCCACGTCCTCGATGGTGAAGAAGGGGAAGGTGAAATTCCCCTGCTCGGGCTTGTGGTCCGGCAGCGCCCTGCCCTCCGGGTCGGCGATGTCCAAGAGGTCGACATGGCCGATGCGGCGCAGATAGCCCTCGGCATCCGGGCTGGCGGTATCGACCAGCACCACCCGTTTCAGCCGCGCGGGCAGCGGATAGCAGGCCGACATGTCCACCGCGCCCTCGGGGCAGGCACGGGCGGCATCGCCCTCGCCATTGTCGCGTTCGATCACCAGGGCGCGGGTCTCGTCGATGAAGTTGAAATCGCCGATGGCCGTGGCGCCCTCGGACAGCCTGAAGCGGTAATGCTCGCCGGTCCAGTCGGCCTTGCCGGTGTCGAAACTCATCACCCGCAGGAAATCGCCCTCGGGCTGGCCGTCATCGCCCAGAAGCGGCTTTTCCAGCATCGCCCAAAGCAGGCCGGTGCCGGGTTGCAGGGCCATGCCCTCATAGCCGCCCGACCGCTGGACGCGGAAATCGCGGCCCGGCTGGGCGGGCACGGCGATGCCGGGCGTGTCGGGGCCGGCCAGCGCCTCGCCCTCCAGCCGGGTCGGATGCACCGACAGCACCCGCCCGTCCATGGCCACGCGCAGGATATAAGGGCCGAACTCGTCGCCGATCCAGATCTCGCCGTCCAGATACTGGATGCTTTCGGGGTCGAAATCGGCGCCGGTCAGATAGCGGCTTTCGGTCGTCTCGTTGGCGATGCGGAACGGCACCTTGCGGTCGGGGTCGCGCAGGAACACGGTCTCCAGCCGCTCGACGGTGCCGGCGGCGAAATCCGGCTGCATGCGGTGAAAGAACAGCATGGCGTCGGGGCTGTTGGCCTTGGAGCCGAAGCCGTTGTCGGTCAGGGTGAACCAGCTGCCGTCCGGGGCACGATTCATGGCAAAGCCCGACATGCCCTGGACCGGCTGGCCCAGGAAGGGCAGCGCGATGCCCGTCTTGTGGCTGCCATAGGTCGGGCCGGTATCGCCCTCGACCGACATCGGCGCATCGTTGCGCGCCGCGCCGGTGAAGCGGCCCGACAGCCACAGCTCGCGCGGCGCATCCGCCGGCGGCGGGACCATGGTAAAGGCGGGCAGCACCGCATGGCCCGCCAGCCGGGCCGGAAAGGTCTCTTCGGCAAGGGCAGCGGGGGCCATGGGGGCGGCGATGGAGCAGGCAAGCAAGGCAAGGCCAAGGCGCATGGTTCGAAATCCTTTGTCGTCGCGATGCCGCCGCTTTAGGCTGGGCAGGTGACAGCGATGCGGCAGGTCGGTGTCAGATCCGTGATGCCGTCCCGCCCGAATGCCGGGCAATGCCGGGTCACCGGGCGGTGCGTGCAGGTTTTTGGGAACCCTGCCGCCGCCCGGGCCCTTCCTTACCGGGAGGCGACAGCGAGAAGCGACGGGACGGAGACGGAACCATGCAGGCAGACGGCGCCGGTGTCGGGAGCCCGGAGGGCGGCGGAATGGGGGCGACCGCAGCGTCGATCTTCGAGGCGGCCGGGCGCGCGGTCCTGGAGCAGCAGCGGCTGCAAACGACCGGCTTCGACCCCCGCGCCGCGCGCTTCGACCTGGCGCAGGCGGCGCGGGACCAGCGCGTGCTGTATCAGGCCGCGCTGCGCGCCGATGCCGAGAGCGAGCATATCACCACCGCGACGCGCTGGCTGCTGGACAATTACCACACCATCGCCGAGACCTATCGCCACCTGACCCGCGACCTCAGCCCGGCCTTCCTGCGCTCGCTGCCGCGCGGGCAGTTCCAGCCGGTGGCCGAGCCGATCCCCCGCGTGCTGGCCCTGGCCTGGGACTATGTCACCATGACCGACGGCGACCTGCGCGAACGCAGCTTCGCCGATTTCATCGCCGGGGCGCAGCAGGTGGATTGGCTGACCATCGGCGAGCTGTGGTCGCTGCCCTCGATGCTGCGCTATGCGCTTTTGCTGCGCATGCTGCGGCTGAGCGAGGAGACCGAGCGCGCCCGCCGCGGCCGGCGCGAGGCCAATGCCGCCATGGACCGGCTGATGGCCATGGACGAGCCGGGGCCTGCGGATTTCGACCTGGCGGTGCCCGGTCCCGCCCTGCAGGACGCGGCCTTCGTCGCGCAGGTGATCTATCGCGTCCATGCCGGCCTCGACCGCACCCATGCCATCACCGAACAGCTCGCCCGCCGGCTTGCAGCGCAGGGCCGCACCGCCGAGCAGGTGATGGCCGGCGAACAGACGCGCCAGACCGCGAACAACGTCACCGCCGCCCATATCATCCGCGCGCTGAAGCGCCTGGACGAGATCAACTGGCGCGAATGGTTCGAGGCCACCAGCCGCACCGAGGCGATCCTGCGCGAGGATCCCGACCACCAGCGCCTTGCCCCCCAGACCCGCAACGCGATCCGCAACCGCATCGAGATGATCGCCCGCCATTCCGACCTGGCCGAGCCCGAGGTGGCCGAGCGCGCGCTGGCGGCGGCCGGGCGGCGGGACATCCCGGTCTCGGTCGTGCTGCTGGGCGACGACGCGCCGCGCTTCGAGGCCGATTGCGGCTATCGCCCGGTCTGGCGCGAGCGGCTGGCCCGGCTGGCCCGGCGCCACGGCATCCTCAGCCTGATCCTGCCGCTGGCGGCTCTGATGCTGCTGGCGGTGCTGCTGTGCCTGGCCTATGTGCCGGCACAGACCGGCGGCTTCCTGGCCGCCACGCTGATCGTGCTGTCGCTGGCGGCCTTTCTCGATGCGGGGCTGGCGCTCTTGCGCTTCATGGCCAGCCGGCTGATCGCGCCGGCGCAGCTGCCCGCCTATGAGTTCAAGGACGGCATCCCGCCCGACCATGCCACGCTGGTCGCCATCCCCTGCCTGCTGACCAGCCTCGACACCATCGACGACCTGCTGAGCAATCTCGAGGTGCATTACCTTGCGAACCCCGATCCGGCGCTCAGCTTCGCGCTGCTCACGGATTTCACCGATGCGCCCGAGGAGACGACGCCGCGCGACGCCGAACTCTTGGCCTATGCCCGCCAGGGCATCGCGGCGCTGTCCGAGAAATACGCCCATATCGGGCGGCGCTTCTACCTGCTGCACCGGCGCCGGCAATGGAACGAGGCCGAGGGCGCCTGGATGGGATGGGAGCGCAAGCGCGGCAAGCTGGTCGAGCTGAACGCGCTTCTGCGCGGCAGCCCCGACACCAGCTTCGTCGATACCGGCCCGCGCCCGCCCGAGGGCATCCGCTATGTGGTGACGCTGGACGCCGACACGCGGATGCCGCGCGACACGGTGCGGATGCTGGTCGGCATGATGGCGCATCCGGTCAACCGCCCGGTCTACGACCCGGCGCGGCAGCGCGTCATCCGCGGCCACGGGCTGATCCAGCCGCGCGTCACCTCGCTTCTGAAACACGGCAGCCAGACCTCGCCCTTCCAGCGCATCCTGTCGCAGGACAAGGGGATCGACCCCTATGTCTTCACCGTCTCGGACCTGTACCAGGATCTTTTCGGCCAGGGCACCTATACCGGCAAGGGCATCTATGACGTCGATGCCTTCGCCATCGCCGCCCAGGACGGCATCCGCGAGAACTCGGTCCTCAGCCACGACCTGATCGAGGGCGCCTGGTTGCGCGCGGCGCTGGCGACCGACGTGAACTTCATCGAGGAATACCCCAAGCGCTTCGACGTGGACCTGTCGCGCCAGCACCGCTGGGCGCGCGGGGACTGGCAGTTGCTGCCCTATCTGCTGGACCTGCGCAACGGGCTGGATGCGCTGGCACGGTTCCGCATCGTGGACAACCTGCGCCGCAGCCTGCTGCCGGTCTCGCTGATGCTGGCGGGGCTGGTGGCGGTGATCGGCCTGCCCCATGCCGATGCACTGTTCTGGCTGGGCCTGCTGGGCGTCTCGGTCGGGCTGTCGCAGTTGCTGGGCTGGCTGATGGGGCTGATGCCGCGCCAGTCCGGGGTGGCGCGGCTGCGGCACATGCTGGTCATCGGCAACGAGCTGATAGACCAGATCACCGCCTTCATGATGCGGCTGACGCTTTTGCCGCAGATGGCCTTCAGCATGGTCGATGCGATGGTGCGCAGCCTGTGCCGGGTCTATGTGTCGCGGCGGCACCTGCTGGAATGGACCACCGCCGACGCCATGGCCCGCCGCGCGCACGAGACGCTGCCCGGCCATTTCCTGCTGATGCGCGGCGGGCTGGCGCTGGCGCTTGGCTTCGTCGCGCTGGCGGCGCTGCTGCGCCCCGAGAACCTGGCGCCGGCGCTGGTGCTGGGCGTGCTGTGGCTGGGCGCGCCGCTGATCGCCTGGGTCAGTGCCCGCCCGATCGAGCATGAGGGCGCCCGCCCCCTGACCGCCGAGGAGCGGCTGGAATGGCGGGCCGAGGCGCGGCTGATCTGGCGCTTTTTCGAGACCTTCGTGGACGCGCGCACCAATCACCTGCCCCCCGACAACTACCAGGACCATCCGCAGCCCAAGCTGGCCGAGCGCACCTCGCCCACCAATATCGGGCTATACCTGCTTTCGACCGTGACCGCGCATGAGTTCCGCTGGATCACCCTGCGCGAGGCGCTGGACCGCATCGAGGCCACGCTGAGCACCATCGAGCGGCTGGAACGGCATCGCGGCCATCTCTACAACTGGTATGCGACCGATACCTTGCAGCCCCTGGGCACCCGCTATGTCTCGGCGGTGGACAGCGGCAATCTGGCGGGGCATCTGATCACGCTGTCCTCGACGCTCAAGGAGTGGACGCGCAACCCGGCGCTTTATCATCTGCCGGAACTGTCGGGCGCGGTGGACATCCTGTCGCTGATGCGCCGCCTGCATGCGGCCATCCCGCGCGAGCGGCGCAGCCTGAACCCGCTGCGCGACTGCATCGAGGAACGCATCGCCGGGCTGTGGCACAGCATGGCCAGCGCCCAGGCGCCGCATCTCGCGCCCCTGCATGTGCAAAGCTACGCCCGCGCCGCCGCGAACCTGCAGGTGCTGATCCAGGGCCTCGTGACCGAGATCCCCACCGCCGCCGCACGCGAGCTGGATTGGTGGACGAGCCGGCTGGTCTCGACCTGCGACGAGATGGAAAACCTGGGCCGCATCGACCCCGACGAGGTGGCCCTGTCGGCCCGGCGCATGGCGGCGCTGGCCGAACGCGCCCGCGCCTTCGCCTTCGAGATGGATTTCGCCTTCCTCCTGGACCCCGAGCGCCAGCTGCTCGCCATCGGCTACAATTGCGTCGAGGGCGCGCCGGACCAGTCCTTCTACGACCTCCTGGCCTCGGAGGCGCGGCTCGCCTCGCTTTTCGCCATCGCCAAGGGCGACCTGCCGACCGAGCACTGGAACCGGCTCGGCCGGCCGATGACGGTGATGCCCTATGGCTCGACGCTGGTCAGCTGGTCGGGCTCGATGTTCGAATACCTGATGGCGCCCCTGGTGATGGACGAACCGCCCGGCTCGATCCTGCACAGTTCCTGCGATGTCGCGGTCGAGGCGCAGATCCGCGACGGCTGGCGCGCCGGCCGGCCCTGGGGCGTGTCGGAAAGCGCCTATAACGCCCGCGACGCGCAGATGAACTATCAGTATTACGCCTTCGGCGTGCCGGAACTGGCGCTGCGGCGCTGGCTGCGCGACGACCAGGTGGTCGCACCCTATGCCAGCTTCATCGCCGCCGGCTTCCGCCCGCGCAGCGCGCTGAAGAACCTGCACCGGCTGGCGAATCTTGGCGCGCGCGGCGAATACGGCTTTTTCGACGCGGTGGACTTCACCCCCTCGCGCCTGCCGCAGGGGCATAAATGCGCCGTGGTGCGCAGCGTGATGGCCCATCACCAGGGCATGAGCCTGATCGCCATCGCCAATTGCCTGATGGACGGGCTGCACCGCAACCGCTTCAACGCCGATCCGGTGATCGAAAGCGTCTCGACGCTGTTGCAGCAGAAGACCCCGCGCGAGGTCTCGCCGCTCCTGCGCGAGACGATGCGCCGCCGCCTGCCCGGCCCGTCCGAACTGGGCCAGACCGAGATCGTCGAGGTGGCCGATGCCGCCGCCGCGCCCCATACCGTCGCGGTCATGTCGAACGGGCGGCTGTCGATGCTGCTGGATGCCAGTGGCGCCGGGCGGCTGCGCATGGACGGCACTGCCATCACCCGCTGGCGGCCCGACCCGGCGGCGGATGCCTGGGGCGAGTTCCTGTTCATCCGCGACCTGGCCTCGGGGCGCTGGTGGTCGGCCACCGCCGCGCCCGGCTTCGACCCCGAGATCGCCTATGCCGCCCGGCTGTTCGACTACAAGGCGAATTTCGCCGCCCTGGGCGAGGGCATCCATTGCGAGACCGAGGTGATCCTGTCCGACGACCTGGACGCGCGCGGCGCGCGGGTCAAGCTGCGCAACCTGTCGGACCGGCCGCGCCAGCTGGCGCTGACCAGCTATGGCGAGATCGTGCTGGACCAGAACGACGCCGACCGCGCCCATACCGCCTTCTCGCGCATGTTCGTCGCGACCGAGGCCCAGCCCGAGCGCGGCCGCATCTTCGCCCGCCGCAACAAGCGCAACCCGCATGACCCAGACCGCCACCTGATGCATCTGAGCGCCGGGGCCGGCGTGCCCGATGGCGCGGCCACCGACCGGCGGCTGTTCATCGGCCGCGGCCGCTCGATCCGCGCGCCGCAGGCGCTGGACGATCCCGACCTGCTGACCCAGGTCGCGCCGGGCGAAAGCTATACGCTGGACCCGATCTTCTCGCTCAGCCGGCGGCTGACCCTGGATCCTGGGAAAGAGGCGGTCGTGACCTTCTGGACCGTCGCCGCCGCCAGCCGCGAGGCGCTGGAAGAGGCGCATCTGCACCTGGCCGACGAAGCCAGCTATGACAACGAACACCAGATGGCCTGGACCCGCAGCCAGGTGCAGCTGCATCATGCCAGCATCACCCCCGAGGAGGCGGCGCTGTTCCGCCGCTATGCCGCGCTGCTGGTCTATCCCAACCAGATGCTGGCCTCGCAGGTGCGCCATGTCATGGGACCGCAATCGGCGCTCTGGCCGATGTCGGTCTCGGGCGACAATCCGATCATGGTGCTGCGCATCAACGACCCCGACCTGATGCCGGTGGCCCGCCAGGCGATCCGCATGCAGGAATACCTGCGCATGCGCGGCCTCGAATGCGACCTGGTGATCCTGAACGAGCAGCGCGTGAGCTATGCCGCCCATCTGCACGAGGCGCTGAACAACCTGTGCCACAGCATGCAGTTGCTGCATTCGCGCCCCTCGGTCTTTGCCGTCGATGCCAACGGGCTTTCGGCCGAGACGCGCGACACGCTGCTGGCCGTGGCGCGCGTGGTGATCCATGCCCAGAACGGCAGCCTGGCCGGGCAGATCCAGCGGCTGGAGGCGGCCGAGCTGCGCCGCGGCATCGCCCGTCCGCCGGCCCGGCCCCTGCAGCGCCCCGCGCTGCGCAGCGATTTCCCTCCCGAGGATCTGCATTTCTGGAACGGCACCGGCGGCTTCGACGCGCAGGGCAATTACGTCATCCGCCTGCGCCATGGCGAGGCGACGCCGAACCCCTGGATCAATGTTGTGGCCCGCAGCGATTTCGGCTTTCACATCTCGGCCGAGGGCGCGGGCTTTACCTGGTCGGCCAATTCGCGCGACCACCAGCTGACGCCCTGGTCGAACGACGCGGTCAGCAACCCGCCGGGCGAGGGCATCCTGATCCGCGACCTGGGCACCGGCGCGATCCACACCCCCTATGCGGCGCTGTCGAGCCAGCGCGAGGCACTTTACCAATGCCGCCACGGCGCCGGGTTTTCCGAATTCACCGCCTGGTCGGGCGAGCTGGAGATCACCGCGCTGCACAGCCTGACGCCCGATGCGGCCCTGCGGGTGATCGGGCTGCGGCTGACCAACCACGGCACGCGCCGGCTGACGCTGGACGTGGCACATTTCCTGGAGCCGGTGATGGGCGGCGCCCGCGCCAAGACCGCGCCCTATCTGCAGCTGCGCTACCTGCCCGAGGCGCGGGCGGTGGAATGCGAGAACCCCTATTCCATCGACTATGCCGGCCAGCGCATGATCCTGTCGGTGGACCGCGAGGTGACGGGGCTATGCCTGTCGCGGCTGATCTGGCAGGGCCGCAACCGCGACGCCGGCCTGCCGGCCTGGTTCGACGCCACGCTGAGCCGCCGCTTCGTGCATCGCCACGACGGCGACCCGGTGATGATGCTGGAAACCCGCATCGAGATCGAGCCGGGCGAAAGCCAGAACGTGACCTTCCGGCTGGCCGCCGCGCCCGGCGCCGCCGCAGCCCCGCTGCTGGCCCGCACCGACACCGCCCGGCAGGCCGCCACCGCCCAGACCGAGCATTGGCAGCACATCTTCGACCGCCTGCAGGTGCAGACCCCCGACCCGGCCTTCGACCTGATGGTGAACCGCTGGCTGCCCTATCAGGCCATCGCCTGCCGGATCCGGGCGCGCTCGGCCTTCTACCAGGCTTCTGGGGCCTACGGGTTCCGCGACCAGTTGCAGGACACCTCGGCCATGCTGGTCTATGATCCGGCGCTGGCCCGCGCCCAGTTGCTGGAAGCCGGCTCGCGCCAGTTCCCCGAAGGCGACGTGCAGCATTGGTGGCTGCCCGGCACCGGCGCGGGCGTGCGCACCCTGATCGCCGACGACGTGGTCTGGCTGGGCCATGCGCTGGCGCGCTATGTCGAGGTGACGGGCGACCGGAGCGTCCTGGACGAGCCCCTGCCCTTCATCCTGGGCCGCGCGCTGGAGCCGGGCGAACACGATGCCTTCTACCGGCCCGAGACCAGCGACCGCATGGCCCCGCTTTACGACCATGCCGCGCTGGCGCTGGAACTGGCCATCGCGCGCACCGGCGAACAGGGCCTGCCGCTGTTCCTGGGCGGCGACTGGAACGACGGCATGAACCGCGTCGGCGCGGCGGGGCGCGGCCAGTCGGTCTGGATGGGCTGGTTCCTGGCCCAGACCATCGCCATGATGGCCCCCCTGGCCGAGGCGCGCGGCGAGGACGGGCGCGCGAAACGCTGGCGCGCCCATGCCGCCAAGCTGTCCCGCGCGCTGGACCGGCACGGCTGGGACGGCGGCTGGTATCTGCGCGGCATTTATGACGACGGCACACCGCTGGGCTCGGCCGCGTCGCAGGAATGCCGCATCGATTCCATCGCGCAAAGCTGGTCGGTGATCTCGGGCGCCGGGCGCAGGGACCGCCGCGACCCGGCGCTGGACGCGGCGCTGGAGCATCTGCTGGACGAGGACGGCATGCTCTTGCGGCTGTTCACCCCGCCCTTTGCCCGCGCGCCGCAGGATCCCGGCTATATCAAGGGCTATCCGCCCGGCGTGCGCGAGAACGGCGGGCAATATACCCATGCCGCGATCTGGATGGTGCAGGCGCTGTGCATGGCGGGCCGCGCCGACGACGCCTGGCGGGTGTTCCGGCTGCTCAACCCGATCAGCCATGCCAGCGACACCGCCACCCTGCAGGTCTATCGCGGCGAGCCCTATGTCGTCGCCGCCGATGTCTATGGCGCCGAGGAAAAGACCGGCCGCGCCGGCTGGACCTGGTATACCGGCTCGGCCGGCTGGCTGCACCGCGTCGCGGTCGAGCATATCCTGGGCCTGCGCATCAAGGACGGCGAAAGGCTGGAGGTGGCGCCCGCCCTGCCCTCGCATTGGCCGGGCTTCCGCGCCAAGGTGATGATCGGCAATCGCCGGCACGAGGTCGAGGTGACGCGCGACCAGGCCGGCACCCCGCGTATCCGCATCGACGCCGAGGGGGCGGCATGACGGCCCGCTTCTGGCAGGCGACACGGCCCAAGGCCCGTCGCGGCGGTGCCCGCGCCGCGTCAATCCGTTTCGGCCAGCAGCGGCAGGATGCTGCCGCGTTCCTTCAGGCAGCGCAGGGTGAAGATCGAGCGGGCGTTGCGGATCCCCGGCACCCGGTAAAGCTTGCGGCGCAGAAACTCCTCGTAGCCGCGGGTGCCGCTGACCGCGACCTTCAGCAGGTAGTCGTATTCGCCGGTGGTCAGCCAGACCTCCTGCACCTCGGGGATGGCGGCCATGGCGCGGCCGAACTCCTCCAGCACCTTGTCGTCGTGCCGCTCCAGCGTGATCTCGATGATGACGGTTTCGGCGGCGCCCAGGCGCGACTGGTCCAGGATGGCGCTGTAGCCCTTGATGACGCCCTCGGCCTCCAGCCGGCGGGTGCGCTGCCAGCAGGGGCTGGGCGACAGGCCGACCTTTTCGGCAAGCTGGCTGTTGGACAGCCGCCCGTCGCGACTCAGCGCCCGCAGGATCCTGAGGTCGATCGCGTCAAGCTGGCGCGTGGCAGAAGGTCCACTCATGTCTTACCGGGTTTATCAGAAGAATCTTTTGCATTTTGGCTGATAGCCGGAAACAAAGAAAGAAGATTTTGCGACGATCTGTGGCATCATCCGCTTGGGAGGAACGGGATGGAACATCTTCACGTCGTCAGTTTTCCGACCGGCGCGCCGCCGGAACACCTGGCGCGCGCGCCGGGCGCATTGCACCGCAACGGCGACCGGCAATACAGCCGGGCGCTGCATAGGGCGTGCCGCTCTGCGGCGGGCATCCCGGCGCAGACCGGCCTGGCCCGGATACCCGGCATCCGCGACATCCGCGGCAGCGTGGCCCGATCCCATCCCGTTCCCCAAGGCAAAGGAGGTGCCGATGCAGAGGCCAGACCCGAATGACTATCCACCGCTTGGCCTTGTGGTGCCCGAGCCCGAGGTGCGGCCCGGCGGGCAGCCGGATTTCTCGCATGTCGCGATCCCGCGCGCCGGCACGGTGCGCCGCCCGCCGGTCGATGTCGATCCCGAGGAGATCCGCGACCTGGCCTTCACCATCATCCGCGTCCTGAACCGCGAGGGCCAGGCCGTCGGGCCCTGGGCCGAGGCGCTGGAGATCACCCCCGACGACCTGCTGGAGGGGCTGCGCCACATGATGACGCTGCGCATCTATGACGCGCGGATGCTGAACGCGCAGCGCCAGCAAAAGACCAGCTTCTACATGCAGCACCTGGGCGAGGAAGCGATTTCCTGCGCCTTCCAGCGGGCCCTGGCGCCGGGCGACATGAACTTCCCGACCTATCGCCAGGCCGGGCTGCTGATCACCGCCGGTTATCCGCTCAGCTCGATGATGAACCAGATCTTCTCGAATTCCGAGGATCCGATGCGCGGCCGGCAGTTGCCGGTCTGCTATTCCTCGCGCGAGCATGGCTTCTTCACCATCTCGGGCAACCTGGCCACGCAGTTCATCCAGGCGGTCGGCTGGGCCATGGCCTCGGCCATCTCGGGCGACCGCAAGATCTCGGCGGCCTGGATCGGCGACGGCTCGACGGCAGAGAGCGACTTCCATGCCGCGCTGGTCTTTGCCTCGACCTACAAGGCACCGGTGATCCTGAACATCGTCAACAACCAGTGGGCGATCTCGACCTTCCAGGGCATTGCGCGCGGAGGTTCGGGCACCTTTGCGGCGCGCGGGCACGGCTTCGGCATCCCCTCGCTGCGCGTCGACGGCAATGACTACCTGGCGGTGCTGGCGGTGGCGAAATGGGCGGCGGAACGCGCCCGGCGCAACCTGGGCCCGACGCTGATCGAATACGTCACCTATCGCGCTGGCGGGCATTCGACCTCGGACGATCCCTCGGCCTATCGCCCGGCCGAGGAAAGCGCGGCCTGGCCGCTGGGCGACCCGATCCTGCGGCTGAAAAACCACCTGATCGCGCTTGGCGTCTGGAGCGACGAACGCCACCAGCAGGCCGAGGCCCAGATCCTGGCCGAGATCACCGAACAGCAGAAGCGCGCCGAGGCCATCGGCACCCTGCACCACGGCCAGCACCCCAGCCCCGCGGACATGTTCGAGGATGTCTATGCCGAGATGCCGCCGCATCTTCTGAAGCAACGTCACGAGGCGGGGTTCTGACATGGCACGCATGACGATGATCGAGGCCATCCGCGACGCGCTGGACGTGGCCATGGGCGCCGACCCCTCCGTCGTGGTCTTCGGCGAGGATGTGGGCTATTTCGGCGGCGTCTTCCGCTGCACCGCCGGCTTGCAGGCGAAATACGGCAAGACCCGCTGCTTCGACACGCCGATCAACGAATCCGGCATCGTCGGCGCCGGCATCGGCATGGCCGCATACGGGCTGAAGCCGGTGGTCGAGATCCAGTTCGCCGACTACATGTATCCCGCCTATGACCAGATCGTGTCCGAGGCGGCGCGGCTGCGCTATCGCTCGGCCGGGCAGTTCACCTGCCCGATGGTGGTCAGGATGCCCACCGGCGGCGGCATCTTCGGCGGCCAGACCCACAGCCAGAGCCCCGAGGCGCTGTTCACCCATGTCACGGGGCTCAAGACCGTGGTGCCCTCGAACCCGCGCGACGCCAAGGGGCTGCTGCTGGCCGCCATCGAGGATCCCGACCCGGTGATCTTCATGGAGCCGAAGCGGCTTTACAACGGGCCCTTCGACGGCCATCACGACCGGCCGGTCACGGCCTGGAAAAGCCATGAGCTGGGCGAGGTGCCCGAGGGGCATTACACCGTCCCGCTGGGCAAGGCGGTGCTGCGTCGGCAGGGCCGGGCGGCCACGGTGCTGACCTATGGCACCATGGTCCATGTCGCGCTGGCCGCAGCCGAGGAATCCGGCGTCGATGCCGAGGTGATCGACCTGCGCACCCTGCTGCCCTTGGACATGGAAACCATCCTGGCCTCGGTCAACAAGACCGGCCGCTGCCTGGTGCTGCACGAGGCGACGCTGACCTCGGGCTATGGCGCGGAGCTGGCGGCGCTGGTGCAGGCGGAGTGCTTCTGGCACTTGGAAGCGCCGGTCCGGCGGGTGGCGGGCTGGGACACGCCCTATCCGCATACGCATGAATGGAGCTATTTCCCCGGCCCCGCACGGGTGGCCGAGGCATTGCGTCAACTGGTCGAGGTGGCCTGAGATGGGTATTCACGCAATCCGCATGCCCGATATCGGCGAAGGCATTGCCGAGGCCGAGATTTCCGAATGGCTGGTCAAGCCCGGCGATGTCCTGCGCGAGGACGACCCGATGGTCGCCGTGATGACTGACAAGGCGACGGTGGAAATCCCCTCGCCCGTCACCGGCACGGTGGTCTGGCAGGCCGGGCAGCCCGGCGACGTGATCGCCGTCGGCGCCGAGCTGATCCGGCTGGAGGTGGACGGGCCGGGCAACGTGGCCGGCGACGCGACCGGCGACGCCGCCCCCCCGGCACCGGCGACGGCCGAAGCATCGGGCCCATCGCGACAGGCCGAGACAGCGCCGCCCGATCCAGAGCCGGCGGAGGCGAAGGCCGAAGCCGCGACAGAGCAGCCCGCCCCGAAACCGGCAGCACGCCCCGCCGCCACCGCCGCGCCCCTGCGCCCCGAGGGCGAAAGGCCCATCGCCTCGCCCGCCGTGCGGGCGCGGGCCCGCGAGGCGGGGGTGGACCTGCGGCTGGTGCGCGGCTCGGGTCCGGCGGGCCGGATCGGGCACGAGGATCTGGACGCCTTCATCGCCTCGGGCGGCATCCCCGCCCCCTCGGGTCCGCAGCCCGACAATTCGGTCGAGGAGATCCGCGTCATCGGCCTGCGCCGCAAGATCGCCGAGCGGATGGAGGCCGCGAACAGCATCCCGCAGATCACCATCGTCGAGGAAATCGACGCCACGGCGGTCGAGGATCTGCGCGGCCGGATGAATGCGCAGGCCAAGGGCGCGCGGCTGACGCTGCTGCCCTTCATCGCCCGCGCCATCGTGCGCGCCGTGCACGACCAGCCGCTGATGAACGCGCATTACGATGCCGCGGCCGGGCTGATCCGCCGCTTTGGCGGGGTGCATATCGGCATCGCCGCGCAGACGCCCTCGGGGCTGATGGTGCCGGTGGTCCGCCATGCCGAGGCGCTGGACCTGCGCAGCCTCGCCTCCGAGATCGGGCGGCTGGGCACGGCCGCCAAGGAGGGCACGGCAAAACGCGACGAGTTGGCCGGCTCGACCATCACCATCACCTCGCTGGGGCCATTGGGCGCCATCGCCTCGACCCCGATCCTGAACGTGCCCGAGGTCGCCATCGTCGGCGTCAACCGGCTGGCGGTCCGGCCCCACTGGAACGGCGCCGCCTTCGAGCCGCGCAAGATGATGAACCTGTCGTGCAGCTTCGACCACCGGGTGATCGACGGCTGGGACGCCGCCGTCTTCGTGGCGCGGCTGAAAGAACTGCTGGAAACCCCGGCGCTGATCTTCGTGGAGGGCTGAGCGATGCGCGAGATCCAATGCAGGCTGCTGGTAATCGGCGCCGGTCCGGGCGGCTATGTCTGCGCCATCCGCGCCGGGCAACTGGGCGTCGATACGGTGGTGGTTGATGCCGAGCCGCCCGGGGGAACCTGCCTGAATGTGGGCTGCATCCCCTCGAAGGCGCTGATCCATGCGGCCGAGGAGTTTCATCGTCTTGCGCAGCTTTCCTCGGCGCCTTCGATGGGAATTTCGGCCGGTCCGGCCCGGCTGGACCTGGGGGCGACGATGGCCTGGAAGGACGGCATCGTCGAGCGGCTGACCGGCGGGGTCGCCACGCTCTTGCGCAAGGCCAAGGTGCGGCTGGTGACGGGCCGGGCGACGGTGCGCGACGGCAAGACCGTGCTGGTCGAGACGCCCGAAGGTCCGGTGCAGATCCGCACCGAGGTGCTGGTCATCGCCACCGGCTCGGAGCCGATCGAGATCCCGGCGCTGCCTTTCGGCGGCAAGGTCATCTCCTCGACCGACGCGCTGGCGCTGACCGAGGTGCCGGGCCGGCTGGCCGTGGTCGGCGGTGGCTATATCGGGCTGGAGCTGGGCATCGCCTATGCCAAGCTGGGCGCCGAAGTGACGGTGGTCGAGGCCGCGCCGCGCATCCTGCCGCAATACGATGCCGAACTGACGCGGCCGGTGGCGCAACGCCTGACCCAGCTGGGCGTGCGGGTGCTGACCGGGGCGCGGGCCGGGGGGCTGTCGGACAGCGGCGCGCTGCGCGTCGCCGGCGTGGACGGGGCCGAGGACATCCAGGCCGACAAGGTGCTGGTGACGGTGGGCCGCCGCCCGCGCGCGACCGGTGCGGGGGTGGCGGGGCTGCGGCTGGAGATGGCCGGCCCCTTCATCCGCATCGACGAGCGCTGCCGCACCTCGATGACCGGCGTGCTGGCCATCGGCGACGTGACCGGCGAGCCGATGCTGGCCCATCGCGCCATGGCCCAGGGCGAGATGGTGGCCGAGCTGGTCGCCGGCCAGCGCCGCGCCTGGGACAAGCGGGCGATCCCGGCGGTCTGCTTTACCGACCCCGAGATCGTCAGCGTCGGCATTTCCCCCGAGGAGGCCGCGGCGGCCGGGCGCGAGGTCGTGACCGGCCTTTTCCCCTTTGCTGCCAACGGCCGGGCGATGACGGCGGGCGACGAGGCGGGCTTCATCCGCGTCACCGCCCGGCCCGATACGCATGAGGTGCTGGGCATCCAGGCGGTCGGCGCCGGCGTGGCCGAGATGGCCGGCGGCTTTGCCCTGGCGCTGGAGATGGGCGCCCGGCTGGAGGACATCGCCGGCACCATCCACGCCCATCCGACCCGCGGCGAGGCGCTGCACGAAGCCTGCCTGCGCGCGCTTGGCCACGCGCTGCATATCTGAAAGGGGCATTGATCGCCGCCCCGCGATGGCGCAAACCCCTGCCGGCATGGGCACAGGAGGGATTGCGGTGGCACGGGTGGATTTGCGGGTCACGCTGGCCTCGCCCTGGCTGGGGGCCGATCTGGGACGGGTGCGGCGCGTGCTGTCCTTTGCCCCGCATCGCCCCGGCTTTCGCAGCGCCCGGCATATCCTGATCCGCCAGGTCCGCGACGCCGACCTGGCCCCGGACCTGGATGCCATGGGCTGGCTGGGGGCCGAGATGGCGCGGATCGGCCATGGCGGCGACGTGGGCATGATGACCTCGCGCGGCTTGCACCATCACCGGCTGGCCCATGCCGGGCCGGTGGCCTGCCTGGCCACCGTCGGCCTGGGCAATGCCGAGCGGGTGGGCCGGCGCCGCATGGTTTCGCCCGGCGGCTACGGCACGATCAACATCGCCCTGCTGGTCGAGGAGGGGCTGACCGATGCCGCCATGATCGAGGCGCTGAGCATCGCGGCCGAGGCCCGCACCGCCGCGGTGATGGATGCCGGGATCGCGTTGCCGACCGGGCGTGCGACCGGCACCGGCACGGATTGCATCGCGGTCGCCTGCGATGCGGGCGGTGTCGCATTCGCCGGGCTGCACACCGCCTTGGGCGAGGCCATCGGCGCCGCGGTGCACGAGGCCGTGCTGGCAGGCGCCCTGGCCTGGGTTGCCGAGCATGGCGCCGAGCCGGCCCTGGCAGTGCCAGGTTGCACGGGAGCATTGGGTATTTAAGGAACGAAGAAGATGGGCTTGACTACCCCACATATTTTTTCTTGTGGGGCAGGTTTTGGGGCGCTATCCTGCCCCACGGGAAAAAATCCGTGGGGTAGCCTTCATGGCGCAGCATCTTTCGCCGGTGGCGGTGGCGGCCTGGACCGATCTGCTGCGGCATCTCAAGGATGCGGCGGTCAGCGAGCTGCGCGGCGTGCCGCGGCTGAAGAAGGTCGGGCGGAAGGGGTATTGGTATGACCATTTCCGCATCGGCGACCGCACCCTCGACCGCTATATCGGCGAGGACGGCGAGGAATTGCGCGCGCGGCTGGAGCGGCTGGAGAGCCTGCGCGAGGCCGAGAAGCAGAGCCAGCGCGAACGCGCGCGCCTGATGCGCATCCTGCGGGCCGAGGGCTGCCTGATGACCGACCGCGGCTCGGGGCAGGTGATCTCGGCCATGGCGCGGGCGGGGGTATTCCGCCTGGGCGGCACGCTGGTCGGCACCCAAGCCTTCCGCTGCTACGAGGGCGAGTTGGGCGTGCGCATCGGCTTCGACCAGGCGGCGATGACCGACGATATCGACATCGCCAGTTTCGAACGGCTGTCCCTGGTGCTGGGCGACCAGGTGACCGAACCGCTGGCCGAAGTGTTCCGCGAGTTGCGCTTTGCCCCCCTGCCCTCGGTCGAGGGGCAGCGGGTCTGGCGCTGGCGCCAGGGCGAGCAGCAGACGCTGGTCGAGTTCCTGACCCCCTGTTTCGACGGCACCGAGGGGCTGCGCGACCTGCCGGCGCTTGGCGTCTCGGCGCAGAGCCTGCATTACCTGAACTTCCTGATCGCCGAGCCGATCCGGGTGCCGCTGCTTTACCGCGCCGGTTTCCTGATCCAGGTGCCGCGGCCCGAGCGTTACGCCATCCACAAGCTGATCGTCGCCGACCGCCGCCGCGACGGGCCCGATACGCTGAAGGCGCGCAAGGACCGGGCGCAGGCCGAGTTCCTGATCGAGGTTCTGGCCGAGGAGCGCCCCGAGGAATTGCACGACGCCTATGAGACGGCGATGGCGCAGGGCCCGTCCTGGCGCGCACGGCTGGCCGCGACGCTGGCGCGGATGCCGCATCTGCGCCAGCGGCTGGCTGCGCTTTAGCCGGGGCGGAAGTCGGCGGGCTTGATGCCGTGGCGCGCCAGCTTGTCGTAGAAGGTCTTGCGCGGCAGGCGCAGCCGCGCCATCGCCTGGGTGGCATTGCCCTGCGCGAGCCGCAGCGCCTCGCGGATCAGTTCGGCCTCGTATTCCGCGACCAGATCCGACAGGCCCGGCGCGTCGCCGCCTTCGGCCGGCGGATCGAAGGGGGTCAGGCCGAGCGCATGGCTTTCGGCGAATTGCCGCAATTCGCGCAGGTTGCCGGGCCAGCCATGGCCGGCCAGCCGAGCCTTGACCGCGCCCGTGACCGGCGCCACCGGCAGGTTCAGCCGCGCCGCCGCTGCCAGCAGGAAATGCCTAAACAGCGCGGGGATGTCCTCGCGCCGCTCGGCCAGCGGCGGCAGGGTCAGGACGGCGCCCGACAGCCGGTAGTAGAGGTCGCTGCGAAATGCCCCCTCGCGCATCAGCCGTTCCAGGTCGGCACGGCTCGAGGCGATGACGCGCAGGTCCAGCGGCCGCGGCGCGGCGCTGCCGGGGGGCTGGATCTGGCCCACCTCGATCAGCGCCAGCAGGCGGGCTTGCAGCGCGGGGGCAAGCGCGTCGATCTCGTCCAGATAGAGCGTGCCGCGATGCGCGGCCTCGAGCCGGCCGGGCGCGCGCGGGGTGCGGCCCTGCGGCTCGGCGCCCAGCATCTCGGATTCGAAACGCGCCTCGTCCAGCGCGGCGCAGGCGACAGGAACGAAGGCGCGGGCGCGGCGCGGACCCTGGCGGTGGATGGCGCGGGCCACGGTTTCCTTGCCCGAGCCGCCGGGGCCCAGGATCAGCACGTCGCCCCCCGCCTCGGCCAGCCGCGCCACGGTCTCGCGCAGGTGCTGCATGAAGGGGCTTTGCCCGATCAGCCGGGTCTCGCGCGCGGCGCTGTCCTGTTGCTGGCGGCGCAGGGCGCGGTTTTCCAGCACCAGGGCCCGGCTGGAGGCCGCACGCGCCAGCGCCGCCGCCAGCGTGCCGCCGCCGACCGGCTTGGCCAGGAAGTCATAGACCCCCTGCTTCAGCGCCGCGACCGCCATCGGCACATCGCCATGCCCGGTCAGCAGGATCACCGGCAGGTCGGGGTCGAGCGCGCGGATGCGTTCGAACAGCTGGAACCCGTCCATGCCGGGCATGCGCACGTCCGACAGCACCACGCCGGGCCAGTCCGGGCCAAGCCCGCCAAGCGCCGCGGCCGCATCGGTGAAGGCTTCGGCGCGAAAACCCGCCAGGTGCAGCGCCTGCATCTGCGCCTCGAGCAGGTCGGGATCGTCATCGACAAGGCGGACAAGCGGGGTATCGGGGGTGGGTGTATCGGTCATGCGGCTTTCGGCAGGTCCAGGTGGAAAGTGGCGCCCTGCCCTTCGCGCTGCGGCCCGGCCGTCAGGCTGCCGCCGAAATCCCGCGCGATCTCTTGCGAGATCACCAGGCCCAGGCCCAGCCCCTCGGGCTTGCTGGTGGCGAAAGGGGTGAAAAGCTGGGCGGCGATCTGCGGCGACAGCCCCGGCCCGTTGTCCGATATGCTGAGCCGCAGCACCGGCCCGTCGTCCTGCAGCGCGATGCGGATTTCCGGCTCGGGCCGGCCCTCCAGCGCCTCTTGCGCGTTCTGGATCAGGTTCACCAGCACCTGCTCCAGCCGCACGGTCTCGGCCATGACCCGCAGGCCGGGCGGGATCTGGGGCAGGACCAGGCGGATGTCCTGCGCCCGCCGCCGGCTGGCGGTCAGAAGCAGCGCCGCATCCAGCGCATCCTTGAGCGCGACCGGACCCAGCTCGCCCGTAGCCTTGCGGGCAAAGCCGCGCAGCTCGGTGGTGATCTGGGCGATGCGGTCGGTCATGCGCAGGATCTGGCCCAGGTTGCGGTCCAGGTCGGGCGCCTCTGCCGGCAGCATCTGCCGGCCGTTCTCGGCCAGAAGGCGGATGGTGGCCAGGGGGGTGTTCACCTCATGCGCGACGCCGGCGGTGATCTGGCCCAGCGTCGCCAGCTTGTTGGCCTGCACCATCTCGCTCTGCAATTGCGCCAGCCGCTGCTCGGCCGTGCGGCGCTCGCGCATCTCGGCGGTCAGGTCGCGGGTGCGTTCCTCGACCGCGCGCTCCAGGTCGGCGCGATAGCGGCGCTCGGCGTCCATGCGGCGGGCGGCGCGGGTGCGGGCCCGCGCGGCCGAAACCCCGCCCGCCAGCAGCAGCGTGAACAGGAAGCCGACGGTGCCCATCGCCAGCAGCCCCGCCCGCACCGCCTCGGTCCCCGGCGCGTGGATCCACAGCACCCAGCCCGCCCCCGGCACCGCGCGCCGGGCCGAGACCTGCCCGGCCGGGATCGGCGGCAGGGGCGCAAAGCGCAATTGCGGCGCGCTGGACAGGATCACCTGCCCGGCCGCGTCCGCAACCAGCGTGGTCTCGGCCGCCTGCGCCCAGCCCTGTTCCATCGCGTCGAATTCCACCTTCACCACGATGACGCCCAGGGGCTCGCCCCTCTGCGGCACGTCGTGAGACAGGTAGAGCCCCGGCCGGCGGCTGACGGTGCCAAGCGCGAATTGCGTCGCCTCGCCCCGCAGCAGCGCCTCGCTGAAATAGCTGCGGAAGCTGTAGTCCGAGCCGACGAAACTGTCGGGATCGTGCCAGTTCGAGGCAGCGATGGCCATGCCGTCGCGATCCAGCAGGTAGATCACCGCGCTGCTGGTCTGTTCCTGCAACCGCTCCAGCTTTTCCGACACCCGCGCGACATTGGCGGGCGACGGCTCGGCCAGCGCCTGAAGCACGGCGGCATCGTCGGACAGGACCGTGGCCACCGCGCGCTGCTTGGCCAGCACGCTTTCCAGCGTCTGCACCCGGCTTTGCGCGCTGATCTCCAGCCGCTCGATCAGGGCGCGGGCGGCATTGCCATGGGCCAGCCGAAAGGTCAGCGCCATCGCCGCCAGCAGGGCCAGCGCCACGGCGACGGCGAGCGTCAGCCGCCACAGCATCGGGCTGGGTCTCTCGCCTTGCGAATCGGTTGTGGCAGCCATGGATTCCCTTGCGGTCGGGCTTTGTGCGGATTTCCACACTAGCAGATCCGCACTGTGCGGAAAACCACACGGATTTGACCGGCGCCCTTGGACAAAAAGCCATGATTACAATGCATTGCTGTCATGCGCCGGGTTTTTGGGCGCCGCGGCCCGCGAATTTATCATGGCGGTCACATCATCGTCATACGCAGGTTGGAGGAGGCCCCATGCACATCGACACCACGGCCGCGCCGGTCGCTCACGCACCGCGGCCCTTTTACAGGCATCTCTATTTCCAAGTCCTTTGCGCCATCGCCGCCGGCGCACTGATCGGGCATTTCTATCCCGAGACCGGCGAGGCGCTGAAGCCGCTGGGCGACGCCTTCATCAAGCTGGTCAAGATGATCATCGCCCCGGTCATCTTCCTGACCATCGTCACCGGCCTGGCCGGCATGGGCACGCTGAAGGGCGTGGGTTCGGTCGTCGGCAAGGCCTTCGGCTATTTCCTGACCTTCTCGACCCTGGCGCTGATCGTCGGGCTGATCACCGCCAATGTCATCCGGCCCGGTGCCGGCATGAACATCGACCCGGCGACGCTGGATGCCAGCAAGGTCTCGGATTACGCCGCCAAGGCGCATGAATCCTCGCTGACCGGCTTTGTCATGGACATCATCCCGTCCACGATCACCTCGGCCTTCGTCGACGGCAATATCCTGCAGGTGCTGTTCGTCGCCATCCTGTTCGGCATCGGCCTGATCCTGATCGGCGACAAGGGCAAGCCGGTCGTGGCGCTGTTCGAGGCGATCAGCCATGCCGTGTTCCGCATGGTCGACATCCTGATGAAGGCCGCGCCCATCGGCGCCTTCGGCGCCTTCGCCTTCACCATCGGCAAATACGGCATCGCCTCGGTGGTGAACCTGGCGACGCTGGTCGGCACCTTCTACCTGACCTCGGCCCTGTTCGTCATCGTGATCCTGGGCACGGTCTGCATGCTCAACGGCTTTTCGATCTTCCGGCTGATCTCCTATCTCAAGGCCGAGATCCTGCTGGTGCTGGGCACCTCCTCCTCGGAATCCGCCCTGCCCTCGCTGATGGAGAAGATGGAGAAGGCCGGCTGCAAGCGTTCCGTCGTCGGTCTGGTCGTGCCCACCGGCTACAGCTTCAACCTGGACGGCACCAACATCTACATGACGCTGGCGGCGCTGTTCATCGCCCAGGCCACCAATACCGACCTGACGCTGCAACAGCAGATCCTGCTCTTGCTGGTCGCCATGCTGTCGTCGAAAGGCGCGGCGGGCGTGACCGGGGCGGGCTTCATCACCCTGGCCGCGACGCTGTCGGTGGTGCCCACGGTGCCGGTCGCCGGCATGGCGCTGATCCTGGGCGTGGACCGCTTCATGTCGGAATGCCGCTCGATCACCAATTTCATCGGCAATGCGGTGGCCACGGTCGTCGTCAGCCGCTGGGAAGGCGCGCTGGACCGCGAACAGTTCGACCGCGTGCTGGCCGGCGAGGCCGGGGCCGAGGTCGCCCCGATCCACGACCTGCACGGCGCCCCCGCCGGGCTGCGCCTGAACGAGGCCAGCGCCGACTGAACCGACCCATATCGCAGCAAGGGGGGCGTCCGCAGGGGCGCCCTTTGGCCATTCAGGGCGGCGGCGCCGTCGTCTCGCGCGCCATCATCAGCGGCGCCAGCAGGGTCACGGCCGGGATCTCGCACCCGGCGATGCGGTCCAGGATGGTCCGCGCCGCCTTGCGGCCGATCTCGCGCTTGGGCTGGCGGATGGTGGTCAGTGCCGGGGCCAGGTGCGAGACCAGCTCGATATCGTCAAAGCCGACAATGGACACGTCGCGCGGCACAAGATGCCCGGCGCGCTGAAGCCCGGCCATGAAGGCGCAGGCCATCTCGTCGGAAAAGGCGAAGATGCCGGTCGGGCGGTCCAAGGGCGGCAGGGCCTGCCAGGCCAGCGCCGCCTGCTGCCCCGATTGCAGGGTGAAGTCGCCGGGAAACTCGGTGATCCGCGCGTCGCCCGCCGCCTCCATCGCGCCCTCGCGCCGGGCCTTGTGCAGCACGTTGCCGGGCGGGCCGCCGATCAGGCCGATATGCGCGTGGCCAAGCGCGCGCAGATGCGCCACGGCCAGCCGCCCGCCCTCGCGATTGTCCAGCATGACGCGGGGCAGGTCCGCGCCCTCGATCCATTCGCAGGCGGTGATCACCGGCGGCAGGTCCGCGCGCCCGGCCAGGTCGCCAAAGGGCGCGAGCCCGTCCAGCAGGATGATCCCGTCCGCCCGCGAGGGGTCGAGGAACCGGTCCAGCCGCCTATGCCGCCCGCTATCCTCCAGCGTATCGGCGACCAGCAGGTCATAGCCGGCGCCGGCCAGTTCCCGGCCCATGCCGTCCAGGATCTTGGCAAAGAACGGGTTGCCCAGATTGGGCACCAGCGCCACGACGCAGCCGGTCCTTTGCTTGCGCAGGTTTCGCGCGGCGTGGTTCATGCGATAGCCGGTCTCGGCCACCGCCTGCATCACCGCCTCGCGCGTGGCCTCGGCCACCACGCCCGGATTGGACAGCACCCGGCTGACGGTCGAGGCCGACACGCCCGCGCGCCGCGCGACATCCGACAATCTGGCCCGTCCGGGCGGGGTCCGGCTTTCCATCACCCAAGGTTACGCGCCCGGCGCGGCCCGGCGCAAGAAAATGTTTGCAATCGATTGCAGACAAGTGCAGCCTGACCCTTGAGGAGAGAGGGAAACCATGCGGACCATCAAGGGACCGGCGCTGTTCCTGGCGCAGTTCATCGGCGAGACGGCGCCCTTCGACAGTTGGGACGGCATCACCCGCTGGGCCGCCGATTGCGGCTATCTGGGCGTGCAGGTACCGACCAACGACCCGCGCATCCTGGACCTGGCGCGCGCCGGGGAGTCGCAGGATTACCGCGACGAATTCCTGGGCATCGCCCGGCAGAACGGCGTCGATGTGACCGAGCTTTCGACGCATCTGCAGGGCCAGCTTGTCGCCGTGCATCCGGCCTATGACGCGGGTTTCGACGCCTTTGCGCCGCCGGCCCTGCGCGGCAATCCCCGCGCGCGGCAGGAATGGGCGGTCGATCAGGTCGCCCGCGCCATCCGGGTCAGCCGGCTGTTGGGGCTGGACCGGATGGCGACCTTCTCGGGCGCCCTGGCCTGGCCCTATCTTTACCCCTGGCCGCAGCGCGCGCCGGGGCTGATCGAGGCCGCCTTCGACACGCTGGCCGCACGCTGGCGTCCGCTGCTGGACCTGGCCGAGGAAAACGGGGTGGATCTCTGCTATGAGATCCATCCGGGCGAGGATCTGCACGACGGCGTGACATTCGAGATGTTCCTCGACCGCGTGGACGGGCACCGCCGGGCGAACATGCTTTACGACCCTTCGCATTATGTCCTGCAACAGCTTGATTACCTTCAGAACATCGACATCTATCGCGACCGCATCCGCATGTTCCACGTCAAGGATGCCGAGTTCCGCCCGACCGGCCGGCAGGGGGTCTATGGCGGCTATCAGGGTTGGGCCGAACGCGCGGGCCGTTTCCGCAGTCCCGGCGACGGTCAGGTGGATTTCGGCGCGGTGTTTTCCAAGCTGACGCAATACGGTTTCGACGGCTGGGCGGTGGTCGAATGGGAATGCGCGCTGAAGCACCCCGAGGACGGCGCGCGCGAAGGCGCGCGTTTCGTGCGCGACCACATCATCCGGGTGACGCCGCACGCCTTCGACGATTTCGCCGCCAGCCGCGTCGACCGAGCGGCCATCGACAGGGCGCTGGGGCTATGAGGCCGGTTCGCCTGGGCATGGTCGGCGGCGGCAGCGGCGCCTTCATCGGCGCCATCCATCGCATCGCGGCGCGCATGGACGGGCAATTCGTGCTGGTCGCGGGGGCGCTGTCCTCGGACCCCGCGCGCGCGGCGGCCAGCGCCGCCGAACTGGGCATCCGCGGCTATGACGACTTCGCCGAGATGGCGCGGGCCGAGGCCGCCCGCGAGGACGGGATCGAGGCGGTCAGCATCGTCACCCCGAACCACCTGCACGCCGCCCCCGCCGCGGCCTTTCTGCGCGCCGGCATCCATGTGATCTGCGACAAGCCGCTGGCCGCGACGCCCGAACAGGCGCGCGAGATCGCCGAGGCAGCGCGGGCCAGCGGCGCGCGGTTCTTCCTGACCCATAACTATTGCGCGATGCCCATGGTGCGCGAGGCCCGTGCGCTGGTGGCCGAGGGCGCGCTGGGGGATATCCGCCTGGTGCAGGCCGAATATCTGCAGGGCTGGCTGGCCGACCGCGCCGACAGCAAGCAGGCCGAATGGCGCACCGATCCCGCCCGCGCCGGTGCCGGGGCCATCGGCGACATCGGCACCCATGCCTGGCAGTTGGCGCAATTCGTCACCGGCCAGACGCCCGCGTCCCTGTCGGCGGAACTCTCCAGCATGGTGCCGAGCCGCACGGTCGATGACGATGCCCGCATCGCGCTGCGCTACGGCTCGGGCGCGCGGGGCGGCATCTGGGTCAGCCAGGTCGCCGTCGGCCAGGAAAACGGACTGTCGCTGCGCGTCTTCGGCACCGAGGCGGCGCTGGAATGGCGCCTGACCGACCCCGAGCGGCTGATCCTGTCGCCCAAGGACGGCCCGGCCCGCATCCTGACCCGGGCGCAGGACCGCAGCGCCTCATATCGCACGCCGCCGGGACATCCCGAGGGATATTTGGAAGGTTTCGCCAATCTTTACCGAGATATAGCCTCGATTATTCGAGGCGACTCCAGCCTCTCCGACCGCGTGCCGGGTCTGGAGGCCGGGCTGTCCGGCATGGCGTTCATCGCTGCCGCGCAGGCTTCCTCGGCACGCGGCGGCGCCTGGGTCGAGGTCCGGCCGTGACCGTGCTGGCGCTCGACAACGTCTCGAAAAGCTTCGGCCCGATCGAAGTGCTGCACGGCGTCGGACTGGCACTGGAGCCGGGCGAGGTCCATGCCCTGATCGGCGAGAACGGCGCCGGAAAATCCACGATCATGAAGATCCTGGGCGGTTTCCTTGACCCGACATCGGGCCAGATCCTGCTGGACGGCCAGCCCGTCCATTTCGCCAGCGGGCCCGAGGCCGAGGCGCAGGGCATCGTCGTCATCCACCAGGAATTCAACCTTGCCCCCGACCTGACCGTGGCGGCGAATGTGTTCCTGGGCCGCGAGATCGGCGGCTGGCGGCTGGACCATGCCGCGATGCGGGACGCGACCGCCGCGCTGCTCAAGCGGCTGGACACCCGCATCGACCCCGAGGCGCGCATCCGCGACCTGTCCGTGCCCGACCGCCAGATGGTCGAGATCGCCAAGGCCCTGTCGCGCAAGGCCCGCGTGCTGATCATGGACGAACCCAGCGCCGTCTTGACCCATCGCGAGGTCGGCGCGCTTTACGCCCAGATCGACCGGCTGCGGGCCGAGGGGGTGGCGATCCTTTACTGCTCTCACCGGCTGGACGAGGTGGCGCATCTGGCCGACCGCATCACCGTGCTGCGCGACGGCCGCGTCGTGCGGCAGGCGCTGCGCGGCGAGCTGACCGAGGACGGCATGGCCACCGCCATGGTCGGCCGCGAATTGCAGGATTTCTACCCGCCCAAGGGCCAGCCGGGCGACGCGCCTGCGCTGGAGGTCCGGGGCCTGTCCGTGCCCGGCCGGGTCCGCGACGTCAGCTTTACCCTGCGCCGGGGCGAGGTGCTGGGCATCGCCGGCCTTGTCGGGTCCGGCCGCACCGAACTGGCCGAGGGGCTGGTCGGGCTGCGTCCCTCGACCGGCGAGATCCGGGTCGAGGGCCGGCCCGTCGCCATCCGCAGCCTGCGCGACGCCTTTGCCGCCGGCCTCGCCTATCTGACCGAGGACCGCAAGGAGGCGGGGCTGCTGCTCGACAAGGGGCTGCGCGAGAACCTGACGCTGGCGACGCTGGAACGCTTCGGCGGATGGCGACTGGACACCAGGGCCGAAGATGCCGCGCTGGACAGCGCGACGCGGGAATTCGACATCCGCGCCCCGCGCCGCGACATGCCGGCCGGAAAGCTGTCGGGAGGAAACCAGCAAAAGCTGTTGATGGCCAAGGTGATGCTTCCAGATCCTCGAATCATTCTCATTGACGAGCCGACGCGCGGCATCGACGTGGGCACCAAGCGGCAGATCTATGCCTTCATCCGCAAGCTTGCCGCCGAGGGACGCAGCCTGATCGTCATCAGCAGCGAGATGACCGAGGTGATCGGCCTGGCCGACCGCGTGCTGGTGATGCGCGAGGGGCGGCTGGCCGGCGAACTGGCCGGCGAGGACATGACCGAGGACCGCATCGTCCGCCTTGCCATGGGCGTGACCGGAGAAGCCGCATGAAGATCGACCTGCATACCCTTGGCCCACTTGTCGCTTTGGTCGCCCTGGTGATCCTGGGCGCGGCGCTGAACAGCGCCTTCCTGGCGCCGGCGAACATCACCAACGTGCTGGCGCGCTCGGCCTTCATCGGGCTGATCGCGGTCGGCATGACCTTCGTCATCACCGCGGGCGGGCTGGACCTGTCGGTGGGGTCCATGGCCGCGTTTCTGGCCGGCATCGCCATCATCGCCATGAACGCCGCCCTGCCGACGACCGGCCTGAACTGGGGCACGGTCCTGGTCGGCATGGGCGTGGCGATCCTTGGCGGCGTCGCCGCCGGATACCTGAACGGCGCGCTGGTCACCAAGGCGCGGATCGAGCCCTTCATCGTCACGCTGGGCACCATGGGCATCTTCCGCTCGCTGGTCACATGGCTGGCCGATGGCGGCACGCTGTCGCTGGATTACGGGCTGCGCACGCTTTACCGGCCGGTCTATTACAGCGGCATCGGCTGGATCACCTGGCCGATCATCACCTTTGCCATCGTCGCGGTCCTTGGCGAATGGACCATGCGCCATTCCCGCTTTGGCCGCCATGTCGAGGCCATCGGCTCGAACGACCGGGTCGCGCGCTATTCGGCCATCGACGTGAATCGCATGCGGCTTCTGACCTATGTGCTGCTGGGCGTGCTGGTCGGGCTGGCGGTTGTGCTTTACGTGCCGCGGCTGGGCTCGGCCTCGGGCTCGACCGGGGTTCTGTGGGAGCTTGAGGCCATCGCCGCGGTCATCATCGGCGGCACGGCGCTGAAGGGCGGCCGCGGCCGGGTCTGGGGCACGGTGGTCGGCGTGCTGATCCTGTCGCTGATCGACAACATCCTGAATCTGGCCGATCTGGTCAGCCCCTATCTGAACGGGGCGATCCAGGGGGTCATCATCGTTCTTGCTGTCGTCTTGCAGCGGGAGAAACGCACCGCCGAGGAGCGGTGACTGGGGAGGAAGCAACAGATGAAACGCAGAAGCCTGATGAAAGCCGCGGCCCTGATGGCGGCGATGGGGATCGCCGCCCCTGCCGTCGCGCAGGAGGCCGAGAAGAAGATCATCGGCGTGTCGATCCCGTCCGCCACGCATGGGTTCATGGGCGGGCTGAACTGGCACGCGCAGGACACGATCAAGCGGCTGGGCGCCGCCTATCCCAACCTTGAATTCGTGCTCTCCACCGCCGGCGACCCGGCCAAGCAGGTCAACGACATCGAGGACATGATGGCCACGCGCAACATCGACGCGCTGGTGGTGCTGCCCTTCGAATCCGAGCCGCTGACCGCGCCGGTCAAGGCGGTCAAGGATGCGGGCAAGTTCGTGACCGTGGTGGATCGCGGGCTGAGCCAGGAGGGGATCGAGGATCTTTACGTCGCCGGCGACAACACCGCCTTCGGCCGCGTCGCGGGGGAGTACTTCAAGGAGAACCTTGAGCCCGGCGCCAAGGTCGTGGTGCTGCGCGGCATCCCGACCACGCTGGACAACGAGCGCGTCGATGCGTTCCGGGCGGCGCTGGAGGGGTCCGAGGTCGAGATCCTCGACATGCAGCACGGCAACTGGAACCGCGACGACGCCTTTGCGGTGATGCAGGACTATCTGGCGAAATATCCGCAGATCGACGCGGTCTGGGCGGCCGACGACGACATGGCCATCGGCGTGCTCGAAGCGATCTCGGCCGCGAACCGGCAGGACGAGATGTGGGTGATCGGCGGCGCCGGCATGAAGGAAATCGTCAAGCGCATCATGGAGGGCGACAAGCAGCTGCCGGTGAACGTGACCTATCCGCCGGCGCTGATCTCCTCGGCCATCGAGATGACGGCGCTGAACTTCGTGTCGAATGCGCCGATGACCGGGCGCTTCATCATCAGCAGCCAGCTCATCACCCCCGAGAACGCCGAGCAGTTCTATTATCCCGACAGCCCGTTCTGAACGGCCGGCCGCAGCCCCGCCAGCTTGTCGGGGTTGCGGGTGATGAAGATGGCGGCGATGCGGCCGTCGTCCCTGATCTGCAGGGCGGTGGTTTGCAGGTGGCCGCCGACCCGGCTGAGGAAACCGGGCAGGCCGTCGATGGTGACGGCGCCCAGGAACTCGGGCGGCGGGCCGGGCTTGCGCGCCAGCCCGGCATAGAGCCGGGCGACGCGCTCGGCCCCCGCGATCACGTTGAGGAAGGCCACCACCTTGCCGCCGCCGTCGGAATAGATCCGCACGTCGCGGGCAAGGATCCGGCCCAGCACCGCCGGATCGCCTTGCCGGCAGGCCTCGAAGAAGGCGCGGGCCAGCGCCTCGCCGGTCTCTTTCGGCAGGGCATGGCGGGGCCGGTCGATGCGCACATGCGCCCGCGCCCGTGCGGCCAGCTGCCGCGTCGCGGCCGGGCTGCGGCCGATGGTTTCCGCGACCTCGTCCAGCCTTTCGCCAAAGACGTCGTGCAGCAGGAAGGCGGCGCGTTCCAGCGGCGTCAGCCGCTCCAGCGCCATCATCAGGGTCAGCGTCAGGTTGTCGGCGCGCAGGCTGTCGTCCTGGGGTTCGATCAGCGGCTCGGGCAGCCAGGTGCCGGGATAGGACTCGCGCCGGGCGCGGGCGGATTTCATCTGGTCGAGGCACAGGCGCGAGACGACCCGCGTCAGCCATGCCGCCGGCTCGGCGATCCCCGTCCGGTCGCTGCGGTTCCAGCGCAGCCAGGCCTCTTGCAGGATGTCCTCGGCCTCGGCATGGCTGCCGAGCATGCGATAGGCCAGGCGCAGCAGACGGGGCCGCTGCGCCTGAAAGGTTTGCGTGGCGCGGTCAGGCCGCATCGGCCCGTTCTGCCGGCAGGCCCATCGCATGCGGGGCGCGCAGGCCGACCTGCACGCGGTTCCACAGGTTGATCGCGCCGATGGCCAGCGTCAGCCAGGCGCGCTCGTCCGGGGAAAAGGCCGCCTCGACCGCCTGCCAATCCGCATCCGGCGCCCCGGTCTGGGCGATCAGCGTCAGCGCCTCGGTCCAGGCCAGCGCCGCGCGCTCGCGGTCGGAAAACAGCGGGCTGTCGCGCCAGCCGGCGACCATGTGCAGGCGCAGATGGGTCTCGCCGTCCTGCAACGCCTCGGCCACGTGCATCTGGATGCAGAAGGCGCAGCCATTGATCTGCGAGGCGCGCAGCTTGACCAGATGCAGCAGCTTCGGCTCCAGCGGGCCGGCCTGCAGCGCGGCCTCGAAGCCTGTCAGCGCGCGATAGCCGGTCCTGGCGCGGTCGAAATGATCGGTCATGCGGGGTGTCATCGGTTGCTCCGTTCTGCTGTTGCACCGGCTTGACGAGGCAGCGCCCGGAAATGTGACATCGGCCCGCAAGAATATCCACGGCCGCCGCCAGTCCGCCCGGTCAGGCCACGCGCCTGCCCTGCACCCAGGCGCCGCGCAGCGCCCCCGCCTCGCCGATGCGGGCGACGCGGATCACGTCGGCGCGCGCCCCGGCCGCAAGCCGGCCGCGATCCCCGAGCCCGGTCGCCTCGGCCGGGGCCTGGGTCACGGTGGCGATGCCGCGCGCCATGTCGCCCCAGAGATCGCCCAAAAGCAGCGCCGCCGACAGCAGCGACGAGGGCACGTAGTCCGAGGACAGGATGTCCAGAAGCCCCGCCTCGGCCAGATCCGCCGCCGCGACATTGCCGGAATGGCTGCCGCCGCGGATCAGGTTCGGCGCCCCCATCATCACCCGGATGCCGTGGTCGCGGCAGGCCCGCGCCGCCTCGGCCGTGGTCGGGAATTCGGCGAAATGCGCGCCATGCCCGGCCGAAACCGCGACCTGCGCCGCCGTGGTGTCGTCATGGCTGGCCAGCACCGCGCCATAGCGCCGCGCCTCGGCCACCGCCGTTTCCTCGTGCAGCGCGCCCAGCCGGTCGCGCAGGGCGCGCTGGCTGGCGACATGGTCGGCAAAGCCCTCGTCCGACAGGCCGTGCTTGCCGCAGACGTAGTCCTTGAGCTTGGAGAGGTCGCGGAACTGCCGCTCTCCGGGCGTGTGGTCCATCAGGCTGACGATGCCGATGCGGTCCCGGGGGCCGAATTTCGCCATCTCGGCCACCAGGGTTTCGGAACAGACCTCGGCCCGCAGGTGCAGGAAATGGCTGATCTTCAGCGCGCCCATGGCGCGCAGCTCCAGGATCTCGTCGGCCAGCGCCCGGGCATATTCGCCATAGTTCGCCTTGCCGTCCGACACGACCGAGCCGACGCGCAGCGCGTCGAAGACCGTGGTGATGCCCACGCTGGCCAGTTCGCCGTCATGGGCCAGGATCGCCGCCTGATGCGGCCAATGCACCCGAGGCCGCGGCTGGATGTGCCGCTCCAGATTGTCGGTATGCAGTTCGATCAGGCCCGGCAGCACCAGATCGCCTTCGCAATCCAGCGCGCCCGTCGGCACCGTCCGGCCCGGATCGATGGCGGCGATGCGGCCATCCGCCATGCGCAGCGCGCCGCGGATCACCTCGCCCGGCAGGATAAGCGTGGCATTGGCAAGGATCGTCTCGGTCATTTCGTGCTGTCCTGTCTTGCGTCTGGCTCCATGGGCGGGCTGAATGCCAGCGCCGTGTCACAAGCCTGTGACATGCCAGCGATAAGAGCCTGCGCATGGAAATCATGAAGCGTTACGCCGTCTATTACGCCCCGCCCGAGGGGGAATTCGCCCGCCGCGCCGATGCATGGCTGGGCTGGGATGCCACCACGGGCCAGCCGCTGACCCCGCCGGAACTGGGCCTGCCGGCCGAGGAGATCACCCGCGATCCGCGCCGATACGGCTTTCACGGCACGCTGAAGCCGCCCTTCCGGCTGGCCGAGGGCCGGGATGCCGAAGCATTGCACCGGGCGGTCGAGGCTCTGGCGGCGCGGCTTTCGCCGGTGATCCTGCCCGGGCTGCGGCTGGCGAGCCTTGGCGGCTTTCTGGCCTTGGTGCCCGAGGGCGACACCGCGCCGCTGCAAACCCTGGCCGCGACGGTGGTGGCGGCGCTGGACGGCTTTCGCGCGCCCCTGACCGAGGCCGAGATCGCCCGCCGCCGCCCCGAGCAGCTGACGCCGCGGCAGCGCGAGCTGCTGGAGCTTTGGGGCTATCCCTATGTGATGGAGGAATTCCGCTTCCACCTGACCCTGACCGACCGGCTGGAGGAACCGCTGGCCGCCGAGGCGGCGCGGATCCTGGAGGCGCATTTCGCCCCGGTCCTGCCCCGGCCCTTCAAGGTCTCGGACCTGTGCCTGTTCGGCGAGGCCGAGGACGGGCGCTTTCACCTGCTGCATCGCTATACCCTTTCCGGCTGAAGCGCGGCCAGGAACCGGGCAAGCCCCTGTTCCGGCGTGCCGTCGTTCACCACCACGCGCGGCACGATGCCGGGCGGCAGCGGAAAGCCCGCCCGCGCCAGCCGCGCCGCCTGATCCGCGCCGCTTTCGCGGCCTCGCCCGGCAAGCCGCCGCGCCAGCACCTCGGGCGGCGCCGTCACCAGCAGCACCGTCAGGCCGGGGAAGCGCGCCCGCGCCTCGGCCAGCACGGCGCGGCTGGCATTGATGAGCAGCGTCCCCTGCCCGGCCAAGGCCGCGGCCGGGATGCCATAGCCCAGCCCATGCGCGCGCCAATGCAGGGCAAAGGCGCCTGCCCGCTCGCGCGCGGCGAATTCGGCCTCGGTGACGCCGTCGAAATCCTCGCCGCCCGCCTCGGCCGGGCGGGTGACGACGCGGCGGGCGGCGCGGATGTCAGGCCGCGCGGCGCAGGCCAGCGCCATCAGCGTGTCCTTGCCCGCGCCCGAGGGGCCGACCACGGCGACCAGCCGCCGGCTCATGCCGCCAGCCCCGGCGTAAAGCCGGTCACGTCGACCAGCCGGTCGCAGACCCGGTCCCGCGCCCCCTCGTCGTGGAAGATGCCCAGGATCGCCGCGCCGCGGGCCTTGGCCTCCTCGATCAGGCGCAGCACCACCTCGCGGTTCTGCGCGTCGAGGCTCGCGGTCGGCTCGTCCAGCAGCAGCGCCGGATAGTCATGGGCGAAGCCGCGGGCGATGTTGACCCGCTGCTGCTCGCCGCCCGAAAAGGTGGTGGGCGACAGCCGCCACAGCCGCTCGGGGATGTTCAGCCGCGCCAGCAGATCCGCGGCACGCGCCCGCGCCTGCGGGGCCGGGGTGCCCAGCCGCAACAGCGGCTCGGCCACCACCTCCAGCGTCGGCACGCGCGGCACCACGCGCAGGAACTGGCTGACATGGCCCAGAACCGCGCGGCGCAAGGCCAGGATCTGCCGCGGCTCGGCCGTGACCACATCGACCTCGCCGATGCGGATCGAGCCGGCCTCGGCCAGGTAATTGCCATAGACCATGCGCATCAGCGTCGATTTGCCGGCGCCGGACCGGCCGACCAGCCCAACGCATTCGCCGCCGGCCACGCGCAGATGCGCTCCCGCCATCACCGGGATCGCCACGCCGCCCTGATTGTGCAGGGTAAAGCTTTTCGAAAGGTTCCGGATCTCGATCATGGGCTACACCTGAAGGACAGAGGACACGAGAAGCTGGGTATAGGCATGCTGCGGATCGTCCAGCACCTGGTCGGTCAGCCCGCATTCCACCACGCGGCCGGATTTCATCACCATCAGCCGGTCCGCAAGCAGCCGCACCACGGCAAGGTCATGGGTCACGATCACCACCGACAGGCCAAGGTCGCGCACCAGCCCGCGCAACAGGTCCAGCAGCCGCGCCTGCACGCTGACGTCAAGCCCGCCGGTGGGTTCGTCCATGAACACCAGCCGCGGCCCCGTCACCAGGTTGCGGGCGATCTGCAAGCGTTGCTGCATGCCGCCCGAGAAGGCCGAGGGGCGGTCGTCGATCCGGTCCGCCGCGATCTCGACCCGACCCAGCCAGTCGGTGGCACTCTCGCGGATGGTGGCATAGTTGCGCCCCCCCACGGCCATCAGCCGCTCGCCGACATTGCCGCCGGCCGAGACGCCCATGCGCAGCCCGTCGCGCGGGTTCTGGTGGACATAGGCCCAGTCGCCGCGCAACAGCCGGCGCCGCTCGGCCTCGGAGAAAGCCAGCACATCGGCGCCGTCGAACAGGATCCGCCCCTCGTCCGGGCGCTGGTGCCCGGCAAGGCAGGACAGCAACGTCGATTTCCCCGAACCGCTTTCGCCGACGATGCCCAGCACCTCGCCGGGATAAAGGTCGAAGCCGACGCCCATGCAGCCGATCCGGGCACCGTAGCGTTTCGTCAGGCCCTGCACCGACAGCAGTGGTGCGGCGGTGATGGCGTTCTGCATCAGGGTCATGGCGTGGCTCCTTGCGGCGACAGGCGGCCGCGATGCCCCTGCGCCCGGCGCGAGGCGCAGAAATCGGTGTCGGAACAGACGAACATGCGCGTGCCGCGGTCGTCGGTGATGACCTCGTCCAGATAGCTGCCGGCCGAGCCGCAGAGGTCGCATGCGTGATCGGCCTTCGAGGCGACAAAGGGATGGTCCTCGAAATCCAGGCTGACCACATCCGAATATGGCGGCACGGCATAGATGCGCGCCTCGCGCCCGGCGCCGAACAGCTGGATCGCCGGGTTGCCGGCCAGCTTCGGATTGTCGAATTTCGGGATCGGCGAGGGGTCCATGACATAGCGCCCCTCGACCCGCACCGGATAGGCATAGGCGGTCGCGATCTCGCCATGCCGGGCGATGTCCTCGTAAAGCTTGACATGCATCAGCCCGTATTCCTCAAGCTCGTGCATCTTGCGCGTCTCGGTCTCTCGCGGCTCCAGAAAGCGCAGGGGCTCGGGGATCGGCACCTGGTAGACCAGGATCTGCCCCTCGGCCAGCGGCTGCTCGGGGATGCGGTGGCGGGTCTGGATCACCGTGGCCTCCGCAGTGCGCTCGGTGGTCTCGACCCCCGCCGTGCGCTGGAAGAAGCGGCGGATCGACACGGCATTGGTGGTGTCGTCGGCGCCCTGGTCGATGACCTTCAGCCGGTCGTCCGGGGTCAGGCAGGCCGCCGTCACCTGCACGCCGCCAGTGCCCCAGCCATAGGGCATGGGCATCTCGCGGCTGGCGAAGGGCACCTGATAGCCGGGCACCGCCAACGCCTTCAGAAGCGCGCGGCGGATCATCCGCTTGGTCTGTTCGTCCAGATAGGCGAAATTATAGGCTTGGTCGGTCATTCCGCCGCCTCCTGCATCTGCACGGCCTCGCGCCGCATGCGCCGGACCAGTTCCAGCTCGGCCTGGAAATCGACGTAATGCGGCAGCTTGATATGTTCGAGGAAACCCGTCGACTGGATGTTGTCGCAATGGCTTAGCACGAATTCCTCATCCTGCGCGGGGGCGCCGGTGAAATCCTCGCCCAGTTCCTGCCAGCGCAGGGCGCGGTCGACCAGCGACATGGAAATCGCCTTGCGTTCCGACTGGCCCATGACCAGGCCATAGCCGCGGGTGAATTGCGGCGGCTCGGTCTTCGAGCCCTTGAACTGGTTCACCGTGTCGCATTCGGTCAGCTCGACCTCGCCGATCTCGACGGCGAAACCCAGCTCGGGCAGCTCCACCTCGACCGCGACGCGGCCGATGCGCAATTCGCCGACAAAGGCATGGGTGCGGCCATAGCCGCGCTGCGTGGAATAGGCCAGCGACAGGGTGAAGCCCTCGTCCGCCCGCGCCAGCGCCTGCAGGCGCAGCGCGCGCGAGGCCGGCAGTTCCAGCGGCTGGCGGGTCAGGTCGGGGGCGGGCGTGTCCTCGGCCGGCTGCTGCTCGATCAGCCCGTCGCGGTCCAGCAGGCCGGTGACATGCGGCACCGGCTCGTCCGAGACAGGCGCCATGGGGGCGGGCGGCGGCGTGCCTTCGGCGGCCAGCGCGAAGTCCAGCAGGCGGTGGGTATAGTCGAAGGTCGGGCCCAGCACCTGCCCGCCCGGCAGATCCTTGAAGGTGGCCGAGACGCGGCGATCGACCGCCATCGCCGCCGTATCGACCGGGCGCGAGGCGCCGAAACGCGGCAATGTGGTGCGATAGGCGCGGATCAGGAACACCGCCTCGATCAGGTCGCCGCGCGCCTGCTTGATCGCCAGCGCGGCGAGGTCGGGATCGTAAAGCGAGCCCTCGGCCATCACCCGGTTTACCGCCAGCGCCATCTGCTCGCGGATCTGGGCCACGGTCAGCTCGGGGACCGCGGGATCGCCGCGGCGTTCCTCGGCCAGCCAGGCATGGGCGGCGTCGATGGCGCGCTCGCCCCCTTTGACGGCGACATACATCAGGCGTCCTCCACGATGGTGCTGCGCGGCAGGGCGGCAAGGCGCGCGCCGCAGGTCAGGATGCAATCGAGGCCCAGCGGGAACAGCGCCCGGTTGGCGCGGAAGCCGGCAGTTTCGGGCAGCGAAAGCCGCGCCTCGGTTTCGATGCCAGGGCCGGTCAGGCGGGCGCCCTCTGCCTCCAGCCGGTCCAGATCCACGATCAGCGTGGCCGAGCGGTCGGGATAGGACGGCTCGCCGATGCGAAAGCGGCTGACCGGTTGCAGCGCATCCCAGCGGCCAAGCGCGAATTGCGCCTGATCGGCCGCAACCAGCGGCGCGCCGGTGTGAAAGCCGATCCAGCCGCGCAGCGCCTCGCAATCCGCGGCGCCGGCCAGATGCAGCGGCGTGGTGGCGTCGGTCAGGGTCAAGAGCGCCACCCCGGCCGCGACCGAGATCGGCGCGGGCGGCCGGGCGCCCTGCACGGCAAAGATGCGGCCGGGCCGGGCCATGGCCTCCAAGAGCGCGCGAAAGGCATGGGCGGATTGGGTCGAGGGGTCGGCGAAACCGCCGGTCAGGATGGCGTTCATGCGTCCTCTCCGCGCAGCATGGTGAAGAATTCGACGCGGGTGGCGGCGGCCTTGGCGGCGCGGGTGGCGCGGGCTTCGGCGGCCTCCTGGCGCAGCGGGCCCAGCACCTGCGCCGCAATCTGCGGCGCCGCATCGGTCTGCATCAGCGCATCGGCGACGGCGGCGCGGGCGGCATGGGCCTTGTCGCGGCCCTGCACGCAGGCATGGCCCACCGCCCCGCCCGACAACCGGACCGAGCAGCGGGTCACGGTCATCTCGCCCAGGTTGAAGGGCGCGCCGGTGCCGCCGATGCGGCCCTGCACCATCACGGTGCCGATCTCGGGCGCACGCAGCATCTCATGCGCCGGCAATTCGGGCAGCAGCGCCGCCAGCCGCCCCGGCGGCGCCTTGGCCAGCGCCGAGATCCAGTCGCGGCGCGCAGCGGTTTCAGGATGGGGAGAGTGGGACATTCCGGGCCTCGACAAGCTTGCGGGTTTGTCTAGTTTTCTATACAACTAGACAAGTAATAGCCCGACCGCCGATTCGGCTCAAGGTCCGGCCTCGTGAATTTTTGGTGACGGAGGCGAGATGGCCCGCAGTCCGATCTGGAAATCCATCGCCGACACGCTGGCCGGTGAAATCGCCGGGGGGCATTACCACCCCGGCGACAAGCTGCCCTCCGAGGCGGTGCTGGCGGCGCGTTTCGGCGTCAATCGCCATACCGTGCGCCACGCGCTGGCCGCGCTGGCCGAGGCGGGGACGGTGCGCTCGCGTCGCGGGGCCGGGGTTTTCGTCGCGGCGCGGCCCACCGATTATCCGCTGGGCCTGCGGGTGCGGTTTCACCAGAACATCACCGCCTCGGGCCGCACGCCCTCGCGCCGGCTGACGCTGACCGAGACGCGCGCCGCCAATGCCGAGGAGGCCGAGGCGCTGCGCCTTGGCCCCGGCAGCCCGGTGCATGTGGTCGAGGGCGTGTCGCTGGTCGATGGCCAGCCGGTGGCGGTGTTCCGCTCGGTCTTCGATGCCGGACGCTTCCCCGGGCTTTTGCGGCATGTGGTGGCGATCCCCTCGGTCACGGCGGCGCTGGCGGAATGCGGGCTGAGGGACTACACCCGCGCCTCGACCCGGCTGACGGCGGAACTGGCGCCGGCGGTGATGGCGCTGGCGCTGGAGGTGCCGGAGGGCGCACCGGTGCTGCGTTCGGTGGCGGTGAACGTGGACGCGGGCGGCGTGCCGGTGGAATACGGCACCACCTGGTTCGCCGGCGACCGCGTCACGCTGACCCTGCGCCCCGAGGATGCCCTCTAGCCCCGGATCAGCCTGCGCCGCAGCCAGCCCGAGAAGCTGTCCATCGCCATCACCATCAGCACGATCAGCACCATGTAATAGGCCACGTCCTCCCAGTCCTTCTGGGTCTGGATCGCCTGGGTCAGCAACAGGCCGATGCCGCCGCCGACGATGGCGCCGATCACCGTGGCGCCGCGCGTGTTCGATTCCAGGAAATACAGCACCTGCGACAGCAGCACCGGCGTCACCTGCGGGATCACCCCGAAGCGCGCGCGCTGCACCGCACCCGCGCCGGTCGAGCGGATGCCCTCGACCTGCTTTTCGTCGATGTTTTCCAAGGCTTCCGAGAACATCTTGCCGAAGCTTCCCGTGTCGGTCAGCAGGATCGCCAGCGCGCCGGTCATCGGGCCGGGACCGAAGGCGCGGGCCAGCACGATGGTCCAGATCAGCCCGTCCACGCCGCGGATGAAGTCGAAGATCCGCCGCAGCCCGAAGCGCAGCGCGCCCAGCGGCATCATGTTGCGCGCCGCCATGAAGCCCAGCGGCAGCGCCACGAGCGCCGCGCCGAACGTGCCCAGAAAGGCCATCAGCACCGTCTCGAACATGGCCCAGATCACGTCGCCATGCCGCCACATCGCGTTGGTCCAGAAATCGCGCGCCATGGCGGCGATGTTGGGCAGATCGGGATCGACGCGCGGCCCCCAAAGCGCGCTGGCGGCGATCTCGGGCCAGCTCATGTAGTGAAACGGGCTGTCCAGGGTAAAGAAGAACAGCGCCCAGCCCGGCTGATAGCGGAAGGTCTCGACCTTGGCGCGGGTATAGGCAAAGCGCCCGGCCTCGGTGGTGACGCTGACCCGGCTGCCCGAGGCGTTGATCCAGTCCGGCAGCGGCTCGGGCGCGGTCAGGCGCAGCCCGCCATCCTGCTGGCGGATGTCGATCAGGCCGTAGCCCGGCACGTCGTAGCGCGCGCCCTCCGCGTCATAGGTGACGACATGGCCGTGGCCCAGGTCGATGCGGGTCGCATCGCCCTCGGTGGCGATCCAGGCAGGCAGGCGATCCGGCGGATAGGTGCCCTTGGCCTCGCCGTCGATGGCGACGCGCAGCGCGCCCGTGCGGTTGTCGCGCGTCACATGGGTCTTGTGCTGCCAGAAATCCGCCAGCAGCACGGCGGCATTGTCCATCCGCGCCCGCCCGGCCAGCCCGGCGATGTCGAAGGCGATGGCGGCATAGGCCAGATAGCCAAGGATCGCCAGCGGCACCGCAAAGGCTGCCAGCCGGCGGCGGGCGAAACGGGTCAACACGGTATCGGTCAGCGCGGGGGAAAGCGTGGCGGTGGTCGTCATGGTTCAGCCCCTGACCAGCCGGCTGCGCGCGTGGTCGGACAGCCGGTCGATGGCGACGATGGCCACGAACAGCAGCAGGAAGATCGCCACCACTTGGTCATAGCGGCCCGTGCCCCATTGCATCGCCAGCTTCAGGTCGTAGCCGATGCCGCCCGAGCCGACGAAGCCCAGGATGGCGCTGGCGCGCAGGTTGATCTCGAAGCGCATCAGCGCATAGGACAGCCAGTTCGGCGCGACCTGCGGCAGCACGCCCAGCCCGACCTGCTGGCCCCAGCCGGCGCCGACCGAGGCCAGCCCCTCGACCGGCTTCAGGTCGGCATTCTCGGCCACTTCGGAAAACAGCTTGCCGAGCGCGCCGGCAGTATGCAGCGAGATGGCGATGACCGCCGGCACCGGCCCGCCGCCGAGGATATAGATCAGCACCAGAGCGATCACGATCTCGGGCACGGCGCGCAGCGCGTCCATCAGCCGGCGGAACAGCCCGGTCAGCCGCGGCCAGCGCGCCAGCCCGCGCGTCGACAGAAGCGCCAGCCCCATCGCCATCAGCCCGCCCAAAAGCGTCGAGACCGCGGCGATGTTCAGCGTCTCGACCAGCGAGGGCAGGTGCTTGGCCAGCAGGCCCGGCAGGTTCGCGCGCTTCTGCCATGCCTCGGCCAGCACCTCGGAGGGGAAGGCCAGCACCATCGGCAGCCCGTCGACGAAGCCGCCGGCATTGCGGCTTTCGGCCAGCCGGAACCCGGCCGCCATCATGGCGACGAAGATCACCAGCAACAGCCCGCCGTAAAGCCGGCGGCGGCGGGCCAGTTCCAGATAGGCATCGCGGATATGGTCCGGGGCAAGGGCGGCCATGAGAGTCCTGCGGCTGAATTGCGGATGCCGCGCCCCGGCACGGGGACGCGGCCGGGAAGAGGCGCTTACTGCGCCGTTTCCTGCAGCTTGCGGGCGGCGACCACGCCCAGATAGGCGTCATGCGTCACCGGCACGAAATCCTTGGCCTCGCCATGCGCAACGCCATAGGCGCAGGCCTTGTCGGTCTCGTGCAGGTCGGCGGTCAGTTTCGTGACCTTGTCCTTGACCTCCTGCGGCAGGGCCTTGCGCAGCACCATCGGCCCTTCCGGGATCAGCTTGGATTTCCAGATCTCGACCAGGTCGTTCATCTCGACCAGCCCGGCATCGGCGGCCTTGCGGAAGGCGCCCGAGTTATAGCCGTCCTCCCAATCGCCCAGACCGTCGGCCCAGCTGACGCCGGCATCGAAATCGCCATTGGCCACGCCGATGATGGCCTGTTCATGCCCGCCGGCGAAACGGACCTGGCCGAAGAAATCCTCCAGCTTGCCATGGGTCTCGGCCAGTTCGGCGCCCGGCACCAGATAGCCCGAGGTCGAGTTCGGCTCGGCAAAGGCGAAGGACTTGCCCCTGGCATCCTCGATCGAGGCGATGCCGCTGTCCTTGCGCGCGAAGCCGATGGCGTAATAGCCGGTCGAGCCGTCCATGTTCTGCTTGGTCAGCACCGGCTCGACCGCCTCGGCATCGGTCAGATGGATCTTGGCATAGCCCGAGGCGCCCAGCCAGGCCATGTCCAGCGTGCCGCCCAGCAGGCCCTGGATGACGCCGTCGTAATCGGCGGGGGTGAAGACCTTGACCGGCACGCCCAGCTCGGCCTCGATGGCGGCGCGGTAGCATTCGTTCGAGGTCATGCGGTCCTGCGCGTTCTCGCCGCCCATGATCCCGAGGTTGAAGCCGGTGATCGGCTGGGCGGTGGCGGCCGAGGTCAGGCCGGAGCTGAGGGCGGTGGCGGCGGCAAGCGCCAGGGCAAGCGGTTTCATGGTCTCTCCATGGGTTGCGGTATTGCGGGGCCGTCAGGCCATCAACCGCGCGGCATAGGCCGCATCGGCCGCGGCGTCGGCGGGGATGGCGGTCGAGGTCGCGGCCTCGTTGAAGCTGTGGTCGGCGCCATAGATGTCGCGGGCGACGCCGGTCGAAAGCTGCGCGGGCGTGCCGTCGAAGACGATGCGGCCGTCGCGCATGCCGATCACCCGGTCGCAATAGCGCCGCGCCGTGTCCAGCGTGTGCAGGTTGGCGATGACCATGCGCCCGTCCTCGACATTGATGCGCTTGAGCGTGTCCATGACGATCTGCGCGTTCATCGGGTCGAGACTGGCGATGGGCTCGTCGGCCAGGATGATCCGGGGATCCTGCATCAGGGCGCGGGCGATGGCGACGCGCTGCTGCTGGCCGCCCGACAGCGCCTCGGCCCGCTTGGGCGCCTGTTCGGCGATGCCGAGCCGGTCGAGGATCTCCAGCGCGCGCAGGATGTCGGCGCGCGGCCAGAGGTTGAACAGCGTCGCCAGCACCGGCCGGCGGTTCAGCAGCCCGTGCAGCACGTTCGAGACCACGTCCATGCGCGGCACCAGGTTGAATTGCTGGAAGATCATCGCGCATTGGCTTTGCCAGGCGCGGCGGTCGCGGCCGCGCAGCGCCAGGATGTCGCGCCCGTCCACGCAGATCCGCCCGGCCGAGGCGTCGGTCAGCCGGTTCATCATCCGCAGGAAGGTGGACTTGCCCGCCCCCGACCGGCCGATGATGCCGACGAAGGCCGGGCCGTCCACGGAAAAGCTGATATCGTCCACCGCGGCACGCCCGGAAAAGACGCGGGTGACGTTCTGAACTGCAAGCAAGGCGGGCCCTCCATGAGCGGTTGGGGGGCTCATAGCCGGGATCGGTGACGAAAACGGCTCAGTTCGGTGAAGCTTTCTTGACGCCGCGCCGCCACCCGCCTTTCCCGAGCGTTTTTCACAGGACGCAAAATCCAAATCCGAGTGTTCGGATCGGGATCATAACACCAAGAACTTCTATCAACTATATGTTTTTACAAGATTATTTCTTGACCCCTCGCGAATCGCCCGCTATATCCGGGCCAAGGTCGCCAGCCAGCCGAAACGCCAGCCAGCCACCCCAGAGACAGCCAGCCAGACAGGAGAACAGCCATGACGAAAACCGCTTGCAGCGCCTGCGCGTTCTATGAGGATCACGTCGCCAACTCCGCCAGCACGCTTTCGGATTCCGGCCTGTGCCGCGCCAACCCCCCCGTCAACCAGAAGGATGCGGACACCAGGGGCTATTGGCCGGTCGTCAAGTCGAACGATTGGTGCGGGCAGTTCGCCGCCACCTTCGCGGCCGAATAATCGTCCACCGCATCGACGCAAGAAGGCAGCCCTCGGGCTGCCTTTCGCATGACCCGTCCCGGATCAGAGGCGCGCGGCAAAGCCCTCCAGGAATTTCCGCAGCTGCGCGCGCGTCTTGTCGTCGGTCAGGTTGCCCTGGTCGTCGAAGACCGATCCCGCGCGCGACACCATCAGCCGCCCCTCGGTCCACAGCGCGGCCTTGAGCGTGCGCAGCACCGGCAGCCAGTGGTTCTGCGCCAGGATGGTGCCGAACCCGCCGGGCGAGGCGCCGATCACCGCCACCGGCTTGCCCACGAACAGCGCCAGCCCCTCGCCGCGCGACATCCAGTCGATGGCGTTCTTGAACACGCCCGGCACGCCGTTGTTGTATTCCGGCGTCACCATCAGCAACCCGTCCGCCGCCGCAAGCTGCGCTTGCAGGGCGCGTACCGGCTGCGGCAGGCCCGACTCGGCCTCCAGATCGCCGTCGTAAAGCGGCACCTCGCGGATCGAACCGGTCTGGATGCGCACCCCCTCGGGCGCCAGGTCGGCCGCGGCGCGCAGCAGCCCGGCATTAAACGAGGCGCGCCGCAGGCTGCCGCTGAGGCCCAGGATTGTCTTGGTCATCGGTGCTTGTCCCTTGCTGCCCGCCGGCCCCTGCCGGCTGTCGCTCAACGTCGCGGGCACGGAAATCGATGCCATGCCCGACGGGATTTTTTCACGCCCTGTCCCGATATTGCAGACCGCATTCGGTGACGATGGCGGCCAGCCGGATGTCGTGTGGCTGCGGATAGATCGTCGCCAGCCGGGCCGCCTGCAAGCCGACCCCGACGGCCAGCGGCTGCCGCGCGGCCAGCGTGCGGTCGAAATAGCCGCCGCCATAACCCAGCCGATAGCCGGCGCCGTCCCAGCCGACCAGCGGGGCCAGAACCACATCCGGCTCGACCGTTTCGGTGTTCGCCGGCACCGGGATGTTCCAATGCCCGCGCCGCATCGCCGCGCCGGGATGCCAGGGGCGAAAGACCAGCGGGTTGGCCGGCCGCTCGACCTCGGGCAGGGCCAGAAGGGCGCCGCGATCATGCAGGCGGGCCAGCCAGGGGCGCAGGTCGGGTTCCGACCGGATCGGCCAATAGCCGGCGACCACACGGCCGCGGGGATCGGGCAGATGCGCGGCCAGCAGCGCGTCCAGGCCGCGGGCGATGGCCGCGGCGATGGCCTGGCGCGCGGCGATGCTCAGGCCCGCGCGGCTGGCCAGCAATTCCTCGCGCCGCGCCCTGCGCCAGCGCGCCACGTCGCGGGCCTGCCCTGCATCGACGGCCAAGGGATCGAAGTAGTCCGGCGCGATCCGCTCGGCCTGGCAAGGGGGCGAGCCGCCCTGCTCCCCATCGGCCCTGTCCGATCCCGCGGTGGGAGGCTGCATCCTGGTCATGCGCGGCAGGGTAGCATGGCGCGGCGCACCGCCAAAGCCCGCGCGCAAGAATCGGCGTGACAGCGCGCTGCGCAGCGGTTATGGAGGCCGCATGTCGCATCGAATGCCCTGCACCGTCTCGTTTTATTGGTTCCGCTATCCAGCGGAGCCGGGTGTAGCGCGAACCGCGCGATAACGAACCCCCGAAGCCGCTGGCCCAAGACCGGCGGCTTTTTCAGTTCCATGCGCTTCCGGTCCGGCCCTTTGCAGAAAGAAAGAGCCATGCCCATCCAGACCGAGAACCTGCGCATCGCCGCATTACGCCCCCTGCCCGCCCCCGCCGCCCTGGCCGAATCGCTGCCGCGGGACGAGGCGGTGTCGCGCATCGTCGCCGACAGCCGCGCCGCCATCCGCGCCATCCTGGCCGGGCGCGACGACCGGCTGCTGGTCGTCGCCGGCCCCTGCTCGATCCACGACCCCGCGGCGGCGCTGGATTATGCCGCGCGCCTGGCCGAGTTGCGCCGCGCGCTCTCCGACCGGCTGGAGATCGTCATGCGGGTCTATTTCGAGAAGCCGCGCACCACCGTCGGCTGGAAGGGGCTGATCAACGATCCGCATCTGGACGGTTCGGACCGGATCGAGGACGGGCTGCCACTGGCCCGCCGCCTGCTGCTGGAGATCAACCGCATAGGCCTGCCGGCGGCGACCGAGTTCCTGGACCCGATCCTGCCGCAATATTTCGCCGACCTGATCGCCTGGGGCGCCATCGGCGCGCGCACCACGGAAAGCCAGATCCACCGCCAGCTGGCCTCGGGCCTGTCCTGCCCGGTGGGGTTCAAGAACGGCACCGACGGCGGGGTGCAGGTGGCGCTGGACGCGATCCGCTCGGCCGCGCGGCCGCACAGTTTCCCGGCGATCACCGCCGAGGGGGCGGCGGCCATCGCCACCACCACCGGCAACGATGCCTGCCATGTCGTGCTGCGCGGCGGCCATGACGGGCCGAATTACGGTGCCGAACATGTCGCGGCGGTGGCGGCGGCCGCGGCCAAGGCCGAGGTCGAGCCCGGCATCGTCATCGACGCAAGCCACGCCAACAGCGGCAAGGATCCGGCGCGTCAGTCCCTGGTCATCGCCGATGTCGCGGCGCAGGTCCGCACCGGCGAGACGCGCATCCGCGGCGTCATGCTGGAAAGCAACCTGGTGGCGGGGCGGCAGGATCTGCGGCCCGGCCAGGCGCCAACCTATGGGCAAAGCATCACCGACGGCTGCCTGGGCTGGGAAGAAAGCCGCGCCCTGCTCTTGGACCTGGCCGGGGCCGCGGCGACGCGATTGCGCTGCGCCGCCTGAGGCGGGCGTCGGACGGGCGGCGAAAATCGCCGGGCTTCGCGCAGGGCAAGGCGGGCCGCATGGTTTCAAGCGGCCCCATCCAGCCCGGCCCCGGTGCTTCAGCCGCGGATGCCGGTGGCAAACATCGGCCCGCCGCGCCAGCGCGGGAAACCGTAGCCGTGGATCTCGACCAGGTCGATGTCGGCGGGCGCCTGCGCGATGCCCTCGTCCAGGATCGCCTGCCCCTCGGCGGCCATTTCGGCGACAAGGGCCTGGGCGATTTCCTCGCGGCCCATGGCCGGGCCGGGCCGGATGTGGCCCGCCAGCAGTTCGGCCACCGCCGCCGAGGGCTGCGGCTTGCGCTCGCCCGGCGCATAGTCATACCAGCCGCCGCCGGTCTTTTGCCCCTTGCGGCCGGCGCGCACCAGGATGTCGCCCAGCGTCTCGGGCACCGCCTGCCCGGCCGCCCGCGCGCCCTCGCGTTGCAGGAAGGCGATGTCGAGCCCGCCCAGATCCTGCGCCTCGAACGGGCCCATGGCAAAGCCGTGGCCGCGCATGGCGGCGTCGATTTCTGCGATCGGCACGCCTTGGCGGACCAGCGCCTCGGCCGCCGCGCGATAGCGTTTCAGGATGCGGTTGCCGATGAAGCCCTCGCAGATACCGGCGCGGACCGGGATCTTCTTCAGCAGCCGCGCCAGCGCGAAGCCGGTGGCCAGGGTGCGGTCGGAGGTTTCGGGCACCGGCACGATCTCTAGGAGCTTCATCACATTGGCTGGGCTGAAGAAATGCAGGCCGATGAAACGCTCGGGCTCGGGCAGCACCTCGGCGATGGCGCGCGGGTCGAGATAGGAGGTATTGGTCGCCAGCACCGCATCCGGGCGGCAGACCCGGGCCAGTTGCTCGAACACGGCGCGCTTGACGCCGATTTCCTCGAACACCGCCTCGATGACCAGATCGGCATCGGCAAGGCTGGCGTAATCCGTCGTCCCGGTGACGCCGACCGCCAGGCCCTCGGCCTGCGCCTCGGTCAGCTTGCCGCGCTTGACGCCGCCCGCGAAGATGCCGCGCAGATTGGCAAGGCCGCGCGCCACCGCCTCGTCGTCGCGCTCGACCAGAGTGACGGGCAGGCCGGCCTCGCGCAGGGCGGCGACGATCCCCGCGCCCATGGTGCCGCCGCCGATGACCGCCGCGCGGCGCAGGGGCAAGGGCTCCACCTCGCGCAGGGCGGCCGGGCGCGGCGCGGCGCGCTCGGCGAAGAAGACATGGCGTAGCGCCGCCGCCTGATCCGAGCCGCGCAGTTCCAGGAAGGTCTGGCGCTCGAAGGCCATGGCCTCGGCGAAGGGCGCTTCGACGGCCTTGCGCAGGCAGGCCAGCGCCCGCAGCGGCGCGGCAGCGCCCTTGGCGGATTTGGCCACGGCCTTCTCCTGCTCGGCCCAGAAACCGGCATCGGGCGCGGCGACGGGACGGGCCGAGACCGGCGCGGGCAAGGGCTGGGCCAGCGCCTGCCGGGCGAAGGCTGTGGCGCCTTCCAGCAGGTCGCCCTGGATCACCGCATCGACCAGCCCCGCCTCGGCGGCTTTCGCCGCGCGCATCGGCCGGCCCGAAGTGACCAGTTCCACCGCCAGCGCGGCCCCGGCGAGGCGCGGCGTACGCACCGTGCCCGAGGCGCCGGGAACGATGCCGAGGCTTACCTCGGGCAGGCCGACCGAAGCGTCGGGGGCGGCCACCCGGAAGCGGCAGCCCATCGCCACCTCGAACCCGCCGCCCAGGGCCGAGCCGTGGATGGCCGCGACCCAGGGCTTTTGCGCGGCCTCGATCCGGTCCACCAGATCGGGCAGGTGCGGCGGCTGCGGCGGCTTGCCGAATTCCGTCACATCGGCCCCGGCGATGAAGGTGCGGCCGGCGCAGGCCAGCACCACCGCCGCGACCTGCGGGTCCGCGTCCAGCGTGTCCACGGCATCCCACAGCCCCTGCCGCAGCGCCTGGCTCAGCGCGTTGACCGGCGGGTTGTCCACGGTGACGATGGCGATTTCCCCTTGGCGGGCGATGGTTACGGTCATGTCCTCAGATCCCCAGATAGGCTTCGCGGATGCGCGGATCGGCGATCAGTTCCGCCGCCGGTCCCTGCATGGTGATGCGGCCGGTTTCCATGACATAGCCCCGGTCGGCGATCTTCAAGGCGCCGAAGGCGTTCTGCTCGACCAGCAGCACGGTCACGCCAAGCGCCTTGAGCCCGCTGACCACGTCGAAGATCTGCTGGACGATGATCGGCGCCAGGCCCATCGAGGGCTCATCCAGAAGCAGGCAGGACGGCCGGCCCATCAGCGCCCGCGCCATGGCCAGCATCTGCTGCTGGCCGCCCGACAGCCCGCCGGCCGCCAGGTTGCGCTTTTCGCGCAGGATCGGGAACATCTGGAACGCGTCCTGCATGTCCTTTTCCACCCGGTCGTCGCTGTAGAGGAAGGCGCCGAGGCGCAGGTTCTCCTCGACCGTGAGATTGGTGAAGATCTGCCGGCCCTCGGGCGATTGCGTCAGCCCGCGCGCCGGGCGGCGATGCGCCGGCACCCCGGCCAGCGGCTCGCCCCGGAAGGTGATCTGCCCGGCCGAGACCGGCTGCACGCCCGAGAGGCAGCGCAGCAGCGTGGTCTTGCCCGCGCCGTTGGCGCCGACCACGGTGACGATCTCGCCGGAATCGACATGCAGGTCGATGCCGTGCAAGACCTCGATGCGCCCATAGCGCGAGCGCAAGCCCTCAACCGTCAGCATCGGCACCCTCCTCGGTTCCCAGATAGGCGGCGATCACCGCCGGGTTGCGGCTGACCTCGGCCGGCGCGCCCTCGGCGATCTTCTCGCCATGGTCCAGCACCACGATATGGCTGGAAATGCGCATGACCATCTTCATGTCATGCTCGACCAGCAGGATGGCGGTGCCGGAGGCCGCGACCTCGGCGATCAGGTGGTCGATCTCCTCGGTCTCGACGGCGTTGCAGCCGGCCGCCGGTTCGTCGAGCAGCAGCACCTTGGGCTTCATCGCCAGCGCGCGGGCGATCTCCAGCCGCTTGAGCGAGCCATAGGACAGGTTCCCCGCCTCGCGATCCGCCGCCCGCTCCAGCCCGACCCGGGCCAGAAGCGCGCGCGCGCCCGCATCGGCCGCCCGCGCCCGGCGGCGCGAGGCGGGCAGGTGCAGCAGGTCGGCCAGCACCGCCCCCCGCTCCTGCAGGTGAAAGCCCGAGATGGCGTTTTCCAACACCGTCATGTTCTGGAATATCTGCAGGTTCTGGAAGGTGCGCGACATGCCGCGGCTGGCCAGCCGGAACGGCGCCATGCCGGTCACGTCCTCGCCCTCCAGCACCACCCGGCCCGAGCCGGGCTGATAGACGCCCGAGATCATGTTGAACAGCGTGGTCTTGCCGGCGCCGTTCGGGCCGATGACCGAGACGATCTCGCCCGACTCGACCTTGAAGCTGACATCGTTCACGGCCTTGATGCCGCCGAAGCTGATGCCCAGACCTTCGACCGAAAGCAGCGTCATTCGTCCCTCCCCCTCAGCTTGCGCAGGACCGAGGGCAAAAGCCCCTCGCGCAGGAAGATCATCACCAGCATCATCACCAGGCCCAGCACCAGCTGCTCGTATTCGGCAAAGACGGTCAGCACCTGCGGCAGCAGCGTCAGGATGCCGGCGCCGAAGATCGCGCCCAGCACCGAACCGGCGCCGCCCAGCACGGCCATGGTCACCATCTCGATCGAATGCATGAAGCCGGCGACATCGGGGGTGATGAACTTGTTCTGCAACGCCACCAGCGAGCCCGCGACCGAGGCATAGACCGCCGAGATGACAAAGGCCTGCAGCTTGACCCGCGCCACGTCGATACCGACGGTGCCGGCGGCGATCTCGGATCCGTGCAGCGCGCGCAGCGCCCGGCCGCTGGGGCTTTGATGCAGGTTCAGCGCCAGCCAGGCGCCGGCCAGCAGCACGAGCCCGCAGAAGAAATACCAGAACTGGCCGTTGGTCAGGTCCAGCCCCCAGTCTTTCAGCAGCCCGCGCAGGCCAAGCTCGGGCACCGCGATGCCGTCGGGGCCGCCGGTCAGCTGGCGCTCGTTGTTCAGCACCATCGAGACGAGGATGCCGAAGCCCAGCGTGGCCACGGCGAGGTAATAGCCCTTGAGCCGCAGGATCGGCCGGCCGACCAGATAGGCCAGCACGCCCGAGATCGCCGCACCCAGCACCACGGCCAGCGACGGGTGCAGGCCCAGATGCGTGGGCGCCAAGGCGCAGGCATAGCCGCCGATGCCGGCGAAACCGGCATGGCCCAGGCTGATCTGCCCGGCATAGCCGGTCAGGATCACGATGCCGGTCACGGCCAGCCCGTTGACGAAGATCAGCGCGCCGACCCGGTAGTAATAGCCCGAGGGAAAGAAGAAGGGCGTCACCGCGATCAGCGCGGCCAGCACCAGCAGCGTGGCGGATTTGGCGGTCAGTCTCGGCATCACACCCGCTCCGTCGATTTGCGGCCGAACAGGCCCTGGGGCATGAAGAACAGGACCAGCAGGATCACCACGAAGGCCGCGGCCTCCTTGTAGGTCGAGGAGAGGTAGCCCGCGGTCAGCGCCTCGATCAGCCCGATCAGGAAGCCGCCGGCCAGCGCGCCCTTGGGATTGCCCATGCCGCCCAGCATGGCGCCGGCAAAGCCCTTCAGCGCAAAGCCGATGCCGACATTATAGGCGGTCAGCGTGATCGGCGTGGCCAGCACCCCGGCCAGGGCGCCGATCCCGGCCGACAGCGCGAAGGACAGCGTCATGACGAAATTGGTGTTGATGCCGACGAGCTGCGCCGCCAGCCGGTTGTTCGAGGTCGCCAGCACCGCCCGGCCCAGAAGCGTGCGGGTGAAGAACAGCCACAGCCCGGCAAAGACCACCAGCGCGCCGCCGATCACCCACAGGCTTTGCGGCTGGATCGTCGCACCGCCGATGCGCAGCGGCGTGTCGCCGGAAAAGGCCGGGAAGCTGTGGATCTGCTTGTCGAAGACCAGCTGCGCCGCGCCTTGCAGAAAGACCGAGGCGCCGATGGTGATGATGATCAGCGACACGACCGGCGCGCCGCGCGCCGGCTCGATGGCCAGCTTGTTGATGGCGACCCCCAGCGCCGCGGTGGCGACGATGGCGATCAGCGCCGCCAGCGGCAGCGGCAGGCCGGCGGCATGGGCGAACCATGTGATCATGCCGCCCAGCATGACGAACTCGCCCTGGGCGAAGTTCACCACGTCCGAGGCGTTGTAGATGATCGTGAAACCAAGGGCGACCAGCGCATAGACCGCGCCCACCGTCAGCCCTGAAAACAGGAATTGCAGAAGTTCAGACATGCCGAGGCTCTCTGGCTGGGCTCTCCCGAGCGGGCGGAAGCGGTCCCCCTGCGGGGACCGCACGGGGTCATTCGACGATGGACCAGCTGCCGTCCTTGACCTCCAGCATGCGGAAGGCCGACAGGTCCAGCCCCAGATGGTCCTCGGGCGACATGGTATAGATGCCGGTCGTGCCCGCCAGTCCCGAGGTCTGCTCCAGCGCGTCGCGGATCGCCTCGGGCTCGGCCGAGCCGGCGCGCGTCACCGCATCGACCAGCAGGGCGAAACCGTCATGGGCATAGCCGCCGAAGGTGCCGACCGGCTCCTTGAACTTGCCCTCATAGGCGGTCTTGTAGGCAGTGACGACCGGCTTTTGCGGATCGTCCTCGGCCAAGAGGTCCGCGACCAGCAGCGCGGTACCGGGCAGGCGCACGCCCTCGGCCGCTTCCTTACCGGCCAGCTCGATGAACCCGTCCGAGGCGACGCCATGCGACTGGTAAAGCGGCAGCTCGATGCCCAGCTGGCGATAGTTGCGGGTCACGATGGACGGGCCCTGGCCGAAGCCGGGGTTCAGCACCGCCTGCACGCCATCGGTGTTGCGGATCTTGGTCAGCTGCGCCGTCATGTCGGCGTCCTTGGGATCATAGGTCTCGTCCGCGGCGATCTCGATGCCGTATTCGCCGACCACGTCCTTGCATTGCGCCTGCATCGAGGCGCCGAAACCGTCGGTGCCCGAGATCATGCCGATCTTCTGGATGCCGCTTTTCTGCATGTCCTCGAAGATCTTCTGGCAGGCCATGCGGTCGGTATGCGGGGTCTTGAAGGTAAAGGGCTTGACCGGCTGGATGATGTCGATGGCACCGGCCAGCGAGATGAAGGGGATCTCGGCATCCTCGGCCACGGCCAGGATCGACATCGAGGTGCCGGTGGTGGTGCCGCCGATGATGGCCTGCACCTCGTCATCCTCGATCAGGCGGGTGGCGAAGGTGCGCGCCTTGTTGGCGTCGCCGCCGTCATCGTAAAGCACCAGCGCGATCTCTTCGCCGTTGATGCCGCCCTTGGCGTTCAGCTCTTCGACCAGCATCTGCAGGGTCTTGGCCTCGGGGTCGCCGAGGAAGGCGGCCGGCCCGGTCGCGGAAACCGAGGCGCCGATCTTGATCTCGGCGCTGGCGGCAGAGGCCAGGCCAAGCGCGATCAGCGCGGCCGGAACGGTCGTCGTCAGGGTCTTTTTCATGGTTCGTCTCCTCCCAGAGAACTAGTTGACTTGGTCAGGCCGCGGCCGGCCGGCGCCACATGGCGCGCCGGAACCGGCTGGCGACGAAGGCGGTGTCGGTCAGGCAGGCATTCCCCGCCGGGTTGGCCCCGGTGACATGGAAATCGCTGAAGGCCGCCGACTGGTTGACATAGATATTGCCGGTCAGGTTCACCGACAGGTTGACTCCGGCCGCGGCAAAGGCCTGCGCAGCGCGGGCAATGCGCACCTCGTCCCGGTCGTAGAGCGCGGCGGTGATCGCGCCCTTGCGCCGCGCCAGATCGGCGGCGCGGGCGATGGCGGCATCGGCGTCCTTCACCGCGATGACGAAGGCGATGGGGCCGAAGCATTCCCGCTCGCAGGCCGGATCGCCGTCCCGCAGCGCCAGCAGCAGCGGCGTGGCGGTGCGCCCCTGCCCCAGCGGCGCCGAATCGCGCAGCACCCGGCCAAGCCCGCGCGCCTGCTGCACCCGCTCCAGCGTGGCCTGGTTGGCGATGGCGCCGCAGATGCCCGCCGCGCGGGCCGGGTCGGCCAGCAATGCGTCGATGGCCGCGGCCAGCGCCAGCCCGACCTCGTCGAAGCTCTTGCGGCCCTGGTCGGTGTCTATGCCGCCTTCCGGGACATAGATGTTCTGCGGCGCAGTGCACATCTGCCCGGAATAAAGCGCCAGCGAAAAGGCCAGATTGGCGCACATGCCGGCGAAATCGTCGGTGGCGGCGATGGTGACGGTGTTGACGCCCGCCTCCTCGGTGAACAGCTGCGCCTGGGTCGCGTGGCCGCGCAGCCAGTCGCCGAAGGCGCCCGATCCGGTATAGTCGATCAGCCGCACCGCCGGGTGGGTGGCCAGATCCTGCGTGATCTCGGCCCCGCGCTCGTCCACGGCCAGCAGCACCGAATCGGCCGGCAGCCCGGCCTCGGCCAGCACCTCGCGCAGCACGCGGACGGTCAGCGCCAGCGGCAGGATGGCGGTGGGATGCGGCTTGACGATCACCGGGTTGCCGGTGGCGAGGCTGGCGAAGATCCCGGAATAAGAGTTCCAGGTCGGGAAGGTGTTGCAGCCGATGGCCAGCGACAGGCCGGCCGGCACGATCGACCAATGCTTTTCCAGCACGATCGGCGCCGCCTTGCCCTGCGGCTTTTCCCAGCGCGCCTGCGGGGCGAATCGGGTCATCTCGTCCCAGGCCATCGCCACCGCCTCGAGCCCGCGGTCCTGCGCATGCGGCCCGCCCGCCTGGAAGGCCATGGCGAAAGCCTGCCCCGTGGTGTGCATGGTGGCATGGCCGATGAGGAAGCTGATGCGGTTGAGCCGCACCAGCGCCTCGAGGCAGGCGCCCACCCGCGCTTCGGGACTGGCCGCGGCCAGCGCCGGCTGCGCCGCCTGTGCCGCCGCGATCAGCGTCGCGGCATCGGCGGCCGGATAGGTGATCCCCAAGGCACCGCCAAAGGGCGAGACCTCGGCACCCAGCCGGCGCTGATTCGGGTGTCCCGGCAGCTCGAAGCCGGCATTGCGCAGGGCGGCGAAGCCGGTCTCGCCCTCCTCGCGCGCCGATTCGCCATAGATCTTGCCGCTTGGAATCTCGGGGAACGGGCTCCAGAATGCACGCTGGCGCAGGGCATCCAGCGCAGCGTCCAGCATCGGCCGATGGCGGTCGAAAAATTCTGTCACGGTGTTCCCCCTCACTTGCCAGATTATCATTGACCGGCCGGTCGGTTTATGCAACAAAAATTTTCAGGGAGCCCCGGTTGCCGGGGCATGGGAGTTTTACCGATGACGGAAACCGTCCTGGCGGCCTTGGCCGATGGCGTGCTGACGCTGACGCTCAATCGCCCCGACAAGCTGAATTCCTTCAACGAAGAGATGCACCGGGCACTGCGCGCCGGGATCCAGCGCGCCCATGACGATGCGGCGGTGCGCGCCGTGCTGCTGACCGGCGCCGGGCGCGGCTTCTGCGCCGGGCAGGATCTGGGCGACCGCGACCCGCGCAAGGGCGGCCCCGCCCCCGACCTGGGCCAGACGCTCGAGACCTTCTACAACCCGACGCTGCGGCTGATCCGGGCGCTGGAAAAGCCGGTGGTCTGCGCGGTCAACGGCGTTGCGGCCGGGGCCGGGGCGAATATCGCCTTCGCCTGCGACATCGTGCTGGCGGCGAAATCGGCGAAGTTCATCCAGGCTTTTGCGAAGATCGGCCTGATCCCCGATGCCGGCGGCACCTTCAGCCTGACCCGTATCCTGGGCGAGCCGCGCGCCAAGGCGCTGGCCCTGACGGCCGAGCCGCTGATGGCGGAAAAGGCCGCGGACTGGGGCCTGATCTGGAAGGCCGTGGAGGACGCGGCGCTGATGGACGAGGCCGGGGCGCTGGCGAAATCACTGGCCGCCGGGCCGACACTGGGCCTGGGTCTGACCAAGCGGCTGATCCAGGCGGCCGCCACCAACAGCCTGGACGCGCAGCTGGACATGGAGCGCGACTGCCAGCGGCAGGCAGGCCGCAGCGCCGATTACGCCGAGGGCGTCACCGCCTTCCTGGAGAAACGCCGGCCGGAGTTCAGGGGACAATGAACGACATGACCAAGCCCGTGGCCCAGATGACCGCGCAGGAACTGGCCGAAGCCTCGGCCCATGCGATGTGGAACGATGATTCCGCCAGCCAGCGGCTGGGCATGAGCCTGGACCATATCGCGCCCGGCGAGGCCACGCTTTCCATGACCATCACCGAGGCCATGTCGAACGGCCACGGCAATTGCCACGGCGGCTATATCTTCACGCTCGCCGACAGCGCATTCGCCTTTGCCTGCAACAGCTACAACCAGCTGGTCGTGGCGCAGCACTGCTCGATCAGCTACCTGCTGCCCGTCCGCATCGGCGACCGGCTGACGGCCCAGGCGCGCGAGGTCTCGCGCCGCGGCCGCTCGGGCATCTACGACATCCGCATCACCAACCAGGACGGTGCGCATGTGGCCGAGTTCCGCGGCCACTCCCGCACCGTCAAAGGCACCCATCTGCCGGTCGAGCCCTGACCGCAACCCATCGCAAGGGGAGGAATCCATGCACCCATTGGCGCCCGAAAGGAAAGAGCTGGACCCGATCGAGATCGCCTCGCGCGACGAGATCGAGGCCCTGCAATTCCACCGCATGAAGCGGTCGCTGAAGCACGCCTTCGAAAATTCGCCCTTCTATCGCAACCGCTTCATCGAGCATGACGTCCATCCCGAGGATCTGAAATCGCTCGCGGATATCGCGAAATTCCCCTTCACCACCAAGCAGGATCTGCGCGACACCTATCCCTTCGGCATGTTCGCCGTGCCGCAGTCCAAGCTGGTGCGCATCCACGGCTCGTCCGGCACCACCGGCAAGCCGACCGTGGTGGGCTATACCCAGGCCGACATCGACCATTGGGCGAACCTGATCGCGCGCTCGATCCGCGCCGCCGGCGGCCGGCCGGGCGACATCCTGCACAACGCCTATGGCTACGGGCTGTTCACCGGCGGCCTCGGCGCGCATTACGGGGCCGAGCGGCTGGGCTGCACCGTGGTCCCGATCTCGGGCGGCATGACCGAGCGGCAGGTGACGCTGATCGACGACTTCAAGCCGCGCATCATCATGGTGACGCCCAGCTACATGCTGTCGATCCTGGACGAGTTCCGCCGCCAGGGCCTGGACCCGCGCGAGTCCTCGTTGCAGATCGGCATTTTCGGCGCCGAGCCCTGGACCAACGCCATGCGCCAGGAGATCGAGGAAGCCTTCGACATGCACGCCGTCGACATCTACGGCCTTTCCGAGGTCATGGGCCCCGGCGTCGCCATGGAATGTGTCGAGACCAAGGACGGGCTGCATATCTGGGAAGATCATTTCTACCCGGAAATCATCGACCCGGTCACGGGCGAGGTGCTGCCCGACGGCGAGATCGGCGAGCTGGTCTTTACCACGCTGACCAAGGAAGGGCTGCCGATGGTGCGCTATCGCACCCGCGACCTGACCCGGCTCTTGCCCGGCACCGCGCGCTCGATGCGCCGGATCGAGAAGATCACCGGCCGCAGCGACGACATGATCATCCTGCGCGGCGTCAACGTCTTTCCGACCCAGATCGAGGAGCAGATCCTGAAATGCAAGGGTCTGGCGCCGCATTTCCAGATCGAGCTGACCCGCTCGGGCCGGATGGACAGCATGACCGTGCATGTCGAATGCGCGCCCGAAATGACCGACGAATCCGCCCGCGCCCATTCCGCCAAGGAACTGGCGCATCACATCAAAAGCGTGGTCGGCGTCTCGACCCGGATCGAGGTCAAGGATCCCAACGCCATTGCCCGTTCCGAGGGCAAGGCCAAGCGGGTGCTTGACAATCGGCCCAAGACATGATGCCGCAACGCGGCAACCAATATGACGCGCGGTCGCAAACCCGCTAAGTCGTTAGGGGGCCATGCGCCCCCTTGTTTTTCTCGCCTCCCGACCGCGGGCGAACAAATGATCTGATGGGCACCTCTAAAAATTGCCCTGACCTTGGCGCTGCGATATCGTGACATGGTGAACCGGCATATAGGGGATGCAGCGATGACGCAGATGGGTTTCTTTGATC
>NZ_JBGOSN010000024.1:0-59307 GCF_046335115.1 Paracoccus sp. P2
GGTCGCGGTCACGCAAGGCCAGAAGGTCAACCCTGGCGACCTGCTGCTGACCATCGAGGCCATGAAGATGGAAACCGCCATCCATGCCGACCGAGCCGGCGTGATCAAGGCGCTGCATGTCCGGCCGGGCGAGCAGATCGACGCGAAAGACCTCATGATCGAGATGGAGTGAGACAATCGGCCGGGGCGCGACAGGCGCCCCGGCCGCAACCCCGTGTTTCAAGGCGCGCGGCGGCGGCATCGCAGTCCCGAAGCGCAGGCGGACAGGATGACTGCCCGGGCGGGAGCCGCCTTTCGCTGCGGCCCGCCCCCTTGGCCACCCGGCAGGACATCGCCCCTGGGACCGACGCGAGACGGAGCCGCACGGAAACGACCGGCACCTTGCGCGGTCGGGCGGGATCGAAGCCTCCGGCCCGGTCCTGCGGCAAGGCGAAGACCGCCCGCCCCTTGCGTGCCTGCGGGACGCTGCCGCCCGTAGCCCGACCGGCAGGACGAATGGCTTCAGTCCACGGCGTTCTGGAAGCCGCCGATCAGCCGACGCAGCCCGAATGTGGCGCCAGCCGCGATGGCGATCAGCGTGACGGGGCCGGACCATGCCAAGGCGGCGAAAGCCGAAACCCCCTGGCCGACCGAACAGCCCATCGCCACCACGCCGCCGGCGCCCATCAGCGCCGCGCCGCCGACCTGCCGGCCAAGCTCGCGGGGATCCTCGCAAGCCTCCCATTTGAACAGGCCGCGGATCATCGAGCCGATCAGCGCCCCGGCCATGACGCCGACGACCGAGCCCACGGAAAAGGTGATCCCGCCCGCGGTCGAGGTCATCAGGTAGATCAGCGTCCGGCCCACCGGCGCGGTAAAGGAGGGCCCCTCGATCTGCACCGCGCCAAGGCTGTGATCGTAAAGCCAGCTGGTGCCGAAAAAGCACCAGCTGACCGCAAGGCCCGCAGCCGCGCCCCAGGCGATCATCTGCGGCCTTGCCCGCAGCGGCGCATATCCCAGCCCCCAGGCCAACGCCGCGACACCGAACAGCACCACCGTAAGCGGTGCCGGCAGGCCAAGCAGGCCAAGGTCGTGGACGATGCCTTGCGGGCCGCTTGCCTCGGGCTGGGGGAACAGCAATACGCGCAGCGGCGCCAGCGGCCCGGACAGGACGATGAAGCCGATGATCGCCATCACCACCACCACCACCAGCGAGCGCAGGTCGCCGCTGCCGAAGCGCACCAGCGCGCCGAAGCCGCAATTCCCGGCCATGGCCATGCCATAGCCGAACACCAGCCCGCCGACGATCGAGGCCCAGGGGTTCCACTGGATCGTGTGATAGAAGCTGTTCTCCAGCTCGATCCAGCCGATCAGGGCCAACGCCTGCGTGGTCAGGATCGCCACGCCCAACACCACCCCCCAAAGCCGCAGCCGCCGGGCATCCTTGCCATAGACCGCCGATTCCAGCGCGCCGAGCGTGCAGAAATCCCCGAGCCGGGCGGCAAGTCCCAGCACGATCCCGCCTGCCAGCCCGACCAGGGCGGCCAGCACTCCATAGGGCAGCTCATCCATCGCGTCTCTCCCATCCCCGCGGAAGTCCTGTTCCGCGGCCTCCCGGTGCCGCCCCTGCCTCCCCGCGGGTCAGCAATCCGTCTCGAACAGCTTTTTCAGAACGGCAAGCAAGTCAACGACCTTGGGATCGAGGATCGAATAAAAGATCGTCTGACCGTCGCGCCTGGCGCTGACCAACCCCTCGTGGCGCAGCCGCGCCAATTGCTGACTGACCACGGCCTGCCGCGAGGACAGCAGGTTTTCCAGCTCGGTCACGCTTTTCGGGCCGCTCATCAGATAGCACAGGATCATGAGGCGGCCGTCATGGCCAAGCGCCTTCAGAAAGGTCGAGGCATCGTTCGCAGCCTTGATCAGCGCGTCGAAATCAGCTTCCTGTTCCGGTTCCTGCCGGATGTTCTCGATACCGCCCAAGGGCTCATCCCCATTCCCTTCTTTCCTAAATGCCGGGTAAGCCGGCGCGCGGCAACCCCAACCGGAGGACTGGGCCAATTTATCGCGGATCCAGGGCGCGGGGATCATTGCCCCGGCTCGGCCTGACCGATCAGCCTGGCCAGCATGGGCCAGAAGAAATCCTCGCCCGGATAGCCTTCCAGGCGCCCGGATTCGACGTCGCCGGCCATCAGCACGAAGGTGGGCGTGAAGGTCACGGGCCGGGCAAGTTCCAGGCCCGGGGGTAAGGGGTCGCGCATCTGCAGCCGCTGCACCGGCGCCGCCCTGCCCTCGTCGGTCAGCGGATATTGCGGCGCGATCTCGGCGTCCCAGCGCGCGCAATAAAGGCAGCCGGGCTGTTCGAACATCAAGAGCCGCAGCTCTGCCGCCCCAGCCGGCCATGCCGCGGCAAGCAGCGCCAGCAGCAGGGACCTGGGCAGGGGGATTCCACAACGGGATTGACGCCATAATTTGAACATAGGAATATTCTAATATAACGCCGGCGGCCGGGCAAGCATCGGCAGCCCGGCAGCACGCGGGGGGAGCCGATGCTTGATGTCACCTATGGCGGGGCCGCGCTGGCGGGGCTGCTGTCCTTTCTCTCTCCCTGCATCCTGCCGATGGTGCCGTTCTACCTGTCCTACATGGCCGGGGCGTCGGTGCGCGAATTGCGCGACGGCGGCGCCGTGGCGGCAAGAGCGCGCCAGCGGATGGTTTTGCGCGCGCTGGCCTTTGCCCTGGGCGTGACCACGATCTTCCTGATGCTGGGCCTGGGCGCCACGGCGCTGGGTCAGGCCTTCGCGCAATGGAAGGGAACCCTGTCCTGGGTGGCGGCCGGGGTGCTGGTCCTGTTCGGCCTGCATTTCCTGGGCGTGCTGCGGATCGGCCTGCTCTATCGCGAGGCGCGGGTGCAGACCGAGGCCAAGCCCTCGACCCTGATCGGCGCCTATGTGATGGGGCTGGCCTTCGGCTTTGGCTGGACGCCCTGCGTGGGACCGGCGCTGGCGGCGATCCTGATGGTGGCCTCGGGCATGGGCGAGTTGTGGCGCGGCGGGCTGCTGCTGGTGGTCTACGGCCTGGCGATGACCCTGCCCTTCGTGCTGGCGGCGTTCTTCGCGGCACCGTTCCTGTCCTGGGTCGCGCGGCACCGCGCGGTGATGGGGCATGTGGAAAAGGCCATGGGGGTGATGCTGATCGTCTTCGGCATCCTGATCGCCACCAATTCCGTCAATGCCATCGCCGACTGGATGATTCGCAACTTCGACTGGACAGCCACGCTTACCTGAGAGGAGCCCGACCATGAAACCGATCCGCGCCCTGGCCGCCTGCCTGCTGCTGGCGGCAGCACCCGCAGCCGCCGCCGAAATCGGCGACGACGGCCTGCACAAGCCCACCTGGCTGCGCGAGACCTTCAAGGATCTGCGCGAGGATCTGGCCGAGGCCAATGCGCAGGACAAGCGCCTGCTGATCCTGGTCGAGCAGCGCGGCTGCATCTATTGCGCCGAGATGCACGAGAAGGTCTTTCCCGACCCCGAGATCGATGCGCTGATCCGCGACGGCTATTTCGTCGTGCAGATGAACCTGTTCGGCGATGTCGAGGTCACGGATTTCGACGGCACCGCCCTTTCGGAAAAGGACATGGCCGTGCGCTGGGGCGTCATGTTCACGCCGACGATGATCTTCCTGCCCGAAGAGGTGCCGGCAGAGAAGACCGCCGCCCAGGCGGCCGTGGCGATGATGCCGGGCGCGTTCGGCAAGGGCACCACCAGCGCCCTGCTGACCTGGGTGCGCGCGCATGGCTATGAAAATGGCGAGCATTTTCAAAAGTTTCTGGCGCGGGAGCTGGAGCACAAGAACTGAGTCATCCCTTTCGAACAGGCATACATATAAATATTCAAAAATTGCTATATTTCTGTTGTAAGGATCGGCATCCATTCGCTATCATCACCCCAGGGAGAGCACAGGGAGGACAGCATGAGCAGCCATCTATGGTATGCGTCGGTAGTGGCCATGGCCATTGCCACGCCTGCCATCTGTGAAACGGCACCTAAGGAAGTGGTCTATGTCGAAGGCGCGGTCGAGGCTTCCCTGACCGGCGCCCCAGGCAACCCCGAGGAAGGGGTGCGGATCATGACCACCAACGCGCTTGGCAACTGCGTGGCCTGCCACCAGATCGGGGCGCTGCCGGACGTCGAGTTTCCGGGCACCATCGCCCCGCCGCTGGACGGCGCAGGCGATCGCTGGACCGAGGCCCAGCTACGCGGCATCGTCGCCAATGCGAAGATGACCTTCGAGGGCACCTTCATGCCGGCCTTCTACAAGGTGGACGGCTTTGTCCGGCCCGGCGACGGCTTTTCCGGCAAGGCCGGGGCCGAGCCGCTGGCCCCCATCCTGAACGCGCAGCAGATCGAGGATGTCGTGGCCTTCCTCGTGACGCTGAAGGAATGACGCCTGATCTCTACAGGCTCGACAATCCAAGGAGAACGACATGATCCTTTCAAGACGCGAGGCGCTCTGGATCGGCTTTGGCGGGCTTGCCGCCGCCGCCCTGCCGGGCAAGGCCGTGATGGCGAGCACCGTTGACGAGTTGACCGTAGCCTTCACCGGCGGCGCTGCGACGGGCGAAGGCGGGCTGACCCTGACCGCGCCCGAAATCGCCGAGAACGGCAATACCGTGCCGATCGAGGTCAAGGCTCCGGGCGCGGTGGCGATCATGCTGCTGGCCGCGGGCAACCCCGAGCCGGCGGTCGCCACCTTCAACTTCGGTCCCGCCGCCGCCGACCAGCGCGCCGCCACCCGCATCCGCCTGGCCCAGACCCAGGACGTGATCGCCCTGGCGAAGATGGCCGATGGCTCGGTCGTGAAGGCCCAGACCACCGTCAAAGTCACCATCGGCGGCTGCGGCGGCTGAGTCCAGTAACAGGAGATTACGATGGCAGATGATGCAAAGCCCCGCGTGAAGGTTCCGAGCTCGGCCAAGGCCGGCGAAACGGTCACCGTCAAGGCGCTGATTTCGCACAAGATGGAATCGGGCCAGCGCAAGGATGCCGATGGCAAGCTGATCCCGCGCTCGATCATCAACCGCTTCACTTGCGAGTTGAACGGGGTGAACGTGGTGGACGTGGCGATCGACCCGGCGGTCTCGACCAATCCCTATTTCGAGTTCGACGCCAAGGTCGATGCGGCCGGAGAGTTCAAGTTCACCTGGTATGACGACGACGGCTCCGTCTACGAAGACGTGAAGCCGATCGCAGTCGCCTAAGCGCCGCAACATCCAGATCCAGGGAGGAGACGCGATGCCGCGCTTTACCAAGACAAAAGGCACCTTGGCCGCCACGGCCCTTGGCCTCGCCCTAGCGGGCGCGGCCTTCGCGGACCCGGTCGAGGACGGGCTGGTCATCGAAACCGACAGCGGACCGGTCGAGATCGTGACCAAGACCGCACCGCCCGCCTTTCTGGCCGATACGTTCGACACGATCTATTCCGGCTGGCACTTTCGCGACGACAGCACGCGGGATCTTGAGCGGGACGATTTCGACAACCCCGCCATGGTCTTCGTGGATCGCGGCCTCGACAAGTGGAACGCGGCCATGGGCGTCAACGGCGAAAGCTGCGCCAGCTGCCACCAGGGGCCTGAATCCATGGCCGGCCTGCGCGCCGTCATGCCGCGGGTCGACGAGCATACCGGCAAGCTGATGATCATGGAGGATTACGTCAACGCCTGCGTGACCGAGCGGATGGGCCTGGAGAAATGGGGCGTCACCTCGGATAACATGAAGGACATGCTGTCGCTGATCTCGCTTCAGTCGCGCGGCATGGCGGTCAACGTCAAGATCGACGGTCCCGCTGCCCCCTATTGGGAACATGGCAAGGAGATCTACTATACCCGCTATGGCCAGCTGGAAATGTCCTGCGCCAATTGCCACGAGGACAATGCCGGCAACATGATCCGCGCCGACCACCTGAGCCAGGGCCAGATCAACGGCTTTCCGACCTATCGCCTGAAGGATTCGGGCATGGTGACGGCGCAGCACCGCTTCGTCGGCTGCGTCCGCGACACCCGCGCCGAGACCTTCAAGGCCGGCTCGGATGACTTCAAGGCGCTGGAGCTTTACGTCGCCTCGCGCGGCAACGGCCTTTCGGTCGAAGGCGTCTCGGTCCGGCACTGAAGCCTTGCGGCCGCCGGCCCAGCCGGCGGCCCGTTCCTTACCAATCGAAAGGGCAATGCTTCGGCGCGCCTTGGCGCGACGGGAGAGTCTTGTCCGAAACGCACAGGAGTAACCGGGGCATGATTACCCGACGTGAGTTCATTCAGGTCGCCATGGCCTCCTCGGCCCTGGTCGGGGCCTCGGGTTTCGGGACATGGTCGCGGGTGGCGGCGCAGCAGGCGCTGACCCAGGACCAGCTGCTGCAATTCGACGATTTCGGCAATGTGACGCTGATCCATGTGACCGACATCCACGCCCAGTTGAAACCGATCTATTTCCGCGAGCCCGAAATCAACATCGGCGTGGGCGACGCCAAGGGCCAGGTGCCCCATGTCACCGGCGCCGAGTTCCAGAAGATGTTCAGCATCGCGCCCGGCTCGGGCGATGCCTATGCGCTCAGCTACCCGGATTTCGAGGCCTTGGCGCGCGGCTATGGCCGGATGGGCGGCATGGACCGGGTCGCGACCGTGGTCAAGGCGATCCGCGCCGCCCGGCCCGACTCGATCCTGCTCGACGGCGGCGACACCTGGCACGGTTCCATGACCTCGTTCCTGACCAAGGGACAGGACATGGTCAATGTGATGAACGCGCTTGGCGTCGATGCCATGACCAGCCATTGGGAATGGACCTATGGCACCGAGCGGGTCAAGGAAATCGTCGAGACGCAACTGAAGTTTCCCTTCCTGGGCGCAAATATCTTCGACGTGGAGTGGGACGAGCCGGCCTTCGAGCCCTACAAGATCTTCGAGCGCGGCGGCCAGCGCATCGGCGTCATCGGCCAGGCCTTCCCCTACATGCCCATCGCCAACCCGAAATGGATGTTCCCCGAATACAGCTTCGGCATCCGCGAGGAACGGATGCAGCAGGTCGTGGACGAGCTGCGCGCCGAGGGCGTCGACCTGGTCGTGGTGCTGTCGCATAACGGCTTCGACGTGGACAAGAAGATGGGCGGCCGGGTCAAGGGCATCGACGTGATCCTGTCGGGCCATACCCATGACGCGGTGCCCGAGCCGATCCTGATCGGCGAGACGATCCTGATCGCCACCGGCTCGAACGGCAAATTCGTCAGCCGCGTCGACCTGGACGTGCGCGACGGCAAGATGATGGGCTTCCGCCACAAGCTGATCCCGATCTTCTCGGACGTGATCACGCCGGATGCCGACATGGCCGCGCTGATCGACGCCGAGCGCGCGCCCTTCAAGGCGCAGCTCGAGGAAAGGATCGGCACCACCGAAAGCCTGCTCTACCGCCGCGGCAATTTCAACGGCTCCTGGGACGACCTGATCTGTGACGCCATCCGCACCGAGCGCGACGTGCAGATCGCGCTGTCGCCGGGCGTGCGCTGGGGCACCACGCTCTTGCCCGGCGACGCGATCACGCGCGAGGACATCCACAACGTCACCTCGATGACCTATGGCGCGGTCTACCGCACCGAGATGACCGGCGAGACGCTGAAAACCGTGCTGGAAGACGTGGCCGACAACATCTTCAACACCGATCCCTATTACCAGCAGGGCGGCGACATGGTGCGCGTGGGCGGGCTGGCCTATGCGATCGACGTGTCCAAGCCGATGGGCAGCCGGATCGGCGCCATGGCGCTGGCCGACACGGGCGAGGCCATCGAACCTGCGAAATCCTACACAGTCGCCGGCTGGGCTTCGGTCAACGAAGGCACCGAGGGCCCGCAAATCTGGGACGTGGTCGAGGCGCATATCCGCAAGATCGGCACCGTCCGCCTGCAACCCAACACTTCGGTCACCGTGACCGGGGTCTGACAATCACGAAGGAGCGTTCGCCCATGAAAGACGAGCTCACCAAGGACGGCAAGGACGCCGTCGGCACCTCGCGCCGCGCCTTTCTGCGCGGGGGTGCGGTGGCCGGTGCCGGCCTTGTCGCCGGTGCCGGGCTGGCCCGCGCCGCCGGAACCCCCGACCCGCTGATCACCGAGATCCAGCCCTGGGCCTCGGAATTCGGCGAGGCCGTCGATGCCCATCCCTACGGCTTGCCGATCCATTTCGAATCGCATGTGAAGCGGCAATATGTGGAATGGCTGACCGAAAGCCCGGTTTCCTCGATCAACTTCACGCCGATCCATGCGCTGGAAGGCACGATCACCCCGCAGGGCTGCGCCTTTGAACGCCACCATTCCGGTGCCATCGAGCTGAGCAAGCAGGACTACCGGCTGATGATCAACGGGCTGGTGGAAAAGCCGCTGGTTTTCACCTTCGAGGATCTGCTGCGCTTCCCCCGCACCACCACCACCGCATTCTGCGAATGCGCGGCAAACGGCGGCATGGAATGGGGCGGCGCGCAGCTGGAGGGCTGCCAGTATACCCAGGGCATGATCCACAACATGGAATATGTCGGCGTGCCGCTGTCGGTGCTGCTGGCCGAGGCCGGGGTCAAGCCCGAGGGCAAATGGCTTTACGCCGAGGGCGCGGATGCCTCGTCCAACGGCCGTTCCTTCCCGATGGAAAAGGTGATGGACGACGTGATGCTGGCCTTCTTCGCCAATGGCGAGGCGCTGCGCAAGGAACATGGCTATCCCGCCCGCCTGGTCGTGCCGGGCTGGGAGGGCAATATGTGGGTGAAATGGGTCCGCCGCCTGGGGATCTATGACAAGGCTGTGGAAAGCCGCGAGGAGACCTCGAAATATACCGACCTGATGCCGGACGGCCGGGCACGGAAATGGACCTGGGTGATGGATGCGAAATCGGTCATCACCTCGCCCAGCCCGCAGGTGCCCATTCGCCACGGCAAGGGGCCGCTGGTGATTTCGGGCCTGGCCTGGAGCGGCAATGGCCGCATCACCCGCGTCGATGTCTCGCTGGACGGCGGCAAGAACTGGACCACGGCGCGGATCACCGGCCAGGCCCTGCCCAAGGCGCTGACCCGCTTCCATCTCGACATCGACTGGGATGGTTCGGAAATGCTGCTGCAATCGCGCGCCGTGGACGAGACCGGCTATGTCCAGCCGACCAAGGATGCGCTGCGCGCCATCCGCGGCCGCAACAACGTCTATCACAACAACGGCATCCAGACCTGGTGGGTCAAGGCCGACGGGGAGGTCGAGAATGTCGAAATCGCTTGAGCTGTTCCTGGGCTCGGTGCTGGCGGCCTCGGTGCTTGCCGGCCCGGCCATGGCCGACAAGCTGGGATTGGGCCGCGAGGCCCTGCCCGAAGAGATCAGCGCCTGGGACACCGCGGTCCTGCCCGACGGCCAGGGGCTGCGCCCCGGTTCGGGCGATGTCGCGACGGGGGACGCGCTTTTCGCCGACAACTGCGCCTCGTGCCATGGCGATTTCGCCGAGGGGCTGGACAGCTGGCCGGTGCTGGCGGGCGGCGACGGTAGCCTGACCGATCCGCGCCCGGTCAAGACCATCGGCAGCTACTGGCCCTATCTCTCGACGGTCTATGACTATGTCCACCGCTCGATGCCCTTCGGCTCGGCGCAGACCCTGTCGGTGGACGACACCTATGCGATCACCGCCTTCCTGCTTTATTCCAACGGGCTGGTGGAGGACGATTTCGTCCTGACGCACGAGAACTTCACCCAGGTCGTGCTGCCCAATGCCGAGGGCTTCTATCCCGACGACCGCGACCAGACCGAATATCCGCTGTTCTCGAAAGAGCCCTGCATGACGGATTGCGCGGTCGGGGTCGAGATCACCAAGCGCGCGGTCGATCTGAACGTGACGCCCGAAGATCCCGACGGACGCCCGGCCGGCAGCATGCCCGACCTGGGCGCGGCCGCCGCACCGGCCGAACCTGCCGAGCCGGTCGAAAAGAAGGCCGAGGCCGCGCCGGCCGAGGCACCCGCCCCCGCCGCCGCGCCCGAGGTCGTGGTCAAGGCCGCCGCCATGGCGCCGGAAGCCCCGGCCCCGGCAGGGGCCGCCACCGCCGCGGACCCGACGCTGCTGGCCGAGGGCGAAAAGGTGTTCAAGAAATGCGCCGCCTGCCACAAGGTCGGCGACGACGCCAAAAACGGCACCGGCCCGTTGCTGAACGGCATCGTCGGCCGGGCCGCGGGCGACATCGAGGGCTTCAAATATTCCAAGCCCCTGCTTGCCATGGCCTCGGAGGGGCTGGTCTGGGACGATGCATCGCTGCACGCCTTCCTGGAAAACCCCAAGGGTTTCATGAAGGGCACCAAGATGTCCTTTGCCGGGCTGAAGAAAGAGGATGAGCGCGCCGCCGTCATCGCCTATCTCGCCACTTTCGCCAAGTGACGCATGAGACAGCGCAAACTCCTGTCCGCGCTGTTCACGGTTGCCGCGGCCGGTGCCACACCGGCCGCAGCCGAGGAAATCGGCGATACGGTTCATGGAGCGGTCCTGTTTCGCAAGGAATGCGCGATCTGCCACCGGATCGGCCAGGACGCGCGCAATGCCGTCGGCCCAAGGCTGAACGGCGTTTTCGGCCGCCGTGCCGCCGCTCTTGCCGATTTCAACTATTCCAGGGCCATGAAGCGCAAGGGCAATGATGGCCTGACCTGGACCCTGGAAACGCTCGACGCCTATATCGAGAACCCCAAGGCCCTGGTGACAGGGACGCGCATGTCTTATCGCGGCCTGGCCGATCCCCAGGCGCGGGCCGATCTGATGGCCTATATGCGCGACCATTCCGACCGGCCCCAGGACATTCCAGAGGCCGAGCCCACCGCGCGGCGCAACGCGCCGGTGCTGTCCGAGGAGGTTCTGGCCCTGCGCGGGGATCCCGAATTCGGCGCCTATCTGTCGGCGGAATGCACGACCTGCCACCAGCGCGACGGCTCGGACCAGGGCATCCCCTCGATCGCCGGCTGGCCGCAGGAGGATTTCGTGGTCGCGATGCACGCCTACAAGCAGAAATTGCGGCCGCATCCGGTGATGCAGATGATGGCCGGCCGGCTCAGCGAGGAAGAGATCGCGGCGCTGGCGGCCTTCTTCGCCACGCTCGAATGACCGAAAAGCGGCCGGCGCCATGCGCCGGGCCGTTCATCAGGGAGGAGAAAAAGATGATCCTGACGAGACGATCGCTGATCGCGGGCGCCACCGCCGCCACCGGGCTGCTTTATGCGCCCGTCGTCCTGGGACAGGGCAAGCCGAAGGTCGTCGTCATCGGCGGCGGCGCCGGCGGCGGCACCGCGGCCCATTACATGGCCAGGGATTCCCAAGGCGCGCTGGACGTGACCCTGGTCGAGGCCAATCCGGTCTATACGACCTGCTTCTTCTCGAATCTCTATATCGGCGGGTTCCGCGATTTCGAAAGCCTTCAGCACGGCTATGACAAGCTGTCCGCCGCCGGCGTCGCCGTCGTCAACGACACCGCCGTCGCCGTGGATCGCGCGGCGCGGACCGTCACTCTGGCGGGCGGGCAGGTGCTGCCCTATGACCGGCTGGTGCTGTCGCCCGGCATCGAGTTCAAGCCGGATTCGGTCCCCGGCTGGTCGCTGGAGGCGGCCGAGATCATGCCCCATGCCTACAAGGCCGGGCCGCAGACCCAGCTGCTCCGGCGCATGATCGAGGCGATGCCCCAGGGCGGCGTCTTCGCCATGATCGCGCCCCCCAACCCCTATCGCTGCCCGCCGGGCCCCTATGAGCGGGTCAGCATGGTCGCGCATCTGCTCAAGCAGACCAATCCGACCGCCAAGATCATCGTGCTGGATCCCAAGGACAAGTTCTCCAAGCAGGCGCTGTTCGAGGAGGGCTGGGGGAAACATTACAATGGCATGGTCGAATGGATCGGCCCCGAATTCGGCGGCGGCGCCGTCGAGGTGCGCCCAGACAGCATGGAGGTGCTGGTCGAGGGCACGGCGCAAAAGGTCGATTGCTGCAACGTGATCCCGGCCCAAAGCGCCGGCCGGATCGCCGCCATCGCCGGGCTGACCGACGAGAGCGGCTGGGCCCCGGTGCATCCCGACAGCATGAAGTCGCGGATGGACGAGAATGTCTGGATCCTGGGCGATTCCAGCGCCCAGGGCGACATGCCCAAATCCGCCTTCTCGGCCAACAGCCAGGCCAAGGTCGCCGCCATGGCGATCCGGGGCGAGCTGACCGGGTCGCGGGTGTTCCCGGCCAAGTATTCCAACACCTGCTGGTCGCTGCTGGCCCCCGATGACGGCATAAAGCTGGGCGCGTCCTACCAGCCGAACGGCGACCGGATCGCCAGCGTCGAGAACTTCATCAGCAACACCGGCGAGGATGCCGCGCTGCGCAAGCTGACCTACGAGGAAAGCCTCGGCTGGTATGCGGGCATCACCGCCGACATCTTCGGCTGAACCGGAAGGAGAACCCCATGCACCTGAGCCGCCGCCATTTCCTTGCAACCTCTGCCGCTGCGCTGGCCTTGCCCTACGGGCGGGCCTGGGCCGCCACCACCGTCGCCATGGGTCCGGTGCGGATCGACAGCCTGTCGGACGGGCATCTGGAATTGCCGCTGGACTTCGCCTTCGCCGACCTGCCCGAGGCCGAGGTCTCGGCCCTCATGGCCCGGCACGGGCTGGCGGCGGGCGGGCTGACGCCGCCCTGCAACCTGACGCTGCTGCGCGACGGCACCAACACGGTGCTGTTCGACCTGGGATCGGGCCCGGACTTCATGCCGACCGCCGGCAAGGTGATCGAGGCACTGGAGGCGCTGGGGCTGAAGCCCGAGGACGTGACCCATGTGCTGATCACCCATGGCCACCCCGATCACCTCTGGGGCCTGCTGGACGAGTTCGACGAGCCGGTCTTTGCCCAGGCCGAATACATGATCGGCCAGGCCGAGTTCGACTATTGGATGGATCCCGCCACCGTCGAGAGCATCGGCGAGGAACGCGCCAGCTTTGCCATCGGCGCCTCGCGCCGGCTGGAGGTGGTGGCCGACAGCATCCGCAAGCTCGCCGACGGCGAAGAGGCCCTGCCCGGCATCACCGCGCGGCTGACCCCCGGCCATACCCCCGGCCACCTGGCCTATGAGATCGCGACGCCCGAGGGCGCGCTGATGGTCGTTGGCGATGCGATCGGCAACCACCACATCGCCTTCGAGCGCCCGGACTGGCCCTCGCCCTCGGACCAGGATCCGCCGCTGGCCGCCGCCAGCCGCGTCGCGCTGCTGGAGCGGCTGGCGGCGGATGCCATGCCCTTCATCGGCTACCACCTGCCGCAAGGCGGCATCGGCCGGGTCGAAAGGACCGAGACCGGCTATCGCTTCACGGGAGAGATCTGATGCGCCGCCTGATCCTTTGCCTAGTCGCCGCGCCCGCCTTCGCCGCGCCTGCCTTCGCCTCCGAGGACATCCCCGATCAATACCCGCAATCCGTGCTGTATTCGAAGCCGGTCGAGGTGATCCCGCATGTCTTTTCGGCCATCGGCGCCACCGCGCCGCCGACCTATGACAATGCCGGGCACAACAACAACCTCAGCTTCATCGTCACGGATGAAGGGGTGATCGTGGTCAATTCCGGCGCCTCGTGGAAACTGGCCGAGGCGCTGCACGCGGAAATCCGCGCCGTCACCGACCAGCCGGTCAAGCTGGTCATCAACGAAAACGGCCAGGGCCACGCCATGCTGGGCAACGGCTATTGGGCGGCGCAGGGCGTGCCGATCCTGGCGCATGCAGAGGCCGCCGCCGAATTCGCCGACGGCGCGCCGCAGGATCTGGCCGGCCTGCAGAACTATGCCCGCGAAAGGGCCGAGGGCACGGTCATCGCCCATCCGACCGAGACCTTCACCGACCGCAAGGACATCACCATGGGCGGCGTCGCCATCGAGGTGCTGCACCTGGGGCCCGCGCATTCGCCCGGCGACACCCAGGTCTGGATCCCGCAATGGTCGATGATGATCGCCGGCGACATCGCCTTTCACGAGCGCATGCCGCCGATCTTCGAGGGCACCTGCACCTCGTGCTGGATCGAGACATGGGAGACGAAATTCGCGCCGCTGGCCCCGGCCTATGTCATTCCCGGCCACGGCCATCCGACGAACCTGGCGCAGGTCGCGCGCTATACCCGCGACTACCTGGTCGATCTGCGCGAAAAGATCGGCGCGCATATCGAGGAGGGCGGCGATCTGGGCGGCGCCTATTACGTCGACCAGTCGCGCTGGTCGCGGCTCGATACGTTCGAGGAACTGGCGACCAAGAATGCCGGCGTGGTCTTTGCCGAGATGGAGTTCGAATAAGACTGCGGCCGGCCGGGCACCTGCCCTGCCCGGCCGCACGGGGGCGCCGGGTTACATCCCGTGCATCTTGGCCTTGTCCAGCTTGTAGCTCCAGGGCAGGCCCGCGTTCTTCCAGCCGTTGACGCTGCGGGTTCCGGCCAGCGGTCCGTCCTTGGCAAGATCGCCCTCGAACCCGTCCGTCACCGACCAGACATTGCCGAAACCCGCCTTGGCCAGCTCGTTGGCCGCCTTGGCGCTGCGGTCGCCCGACCGGCAGATCAGGACGATGGCCGCGTCCTGGTCCAGGCCCTTGGCCTGCAACCGGGCCCGGACCTCGTCGATGAAGCCGGGATTGCTTTCCATCTTGAAGGTCGCGCGCTTGTCGTCCCAGGCGGGCGAGGCGGGCTGGATCATGTGGGGCACGTTGGCATCCGCAACGGTCGCCATGCCGACAAAGGCCACCTCGCCGGGCGAGCGCACGTCAAGAAACAGCACCTCCTGCGGGGACTGCACAACCTTTTCATAGGCTTCGGCCGCGGTCAGATACAGCTTCTGCACCGTCTGCTTGTTTTCGGGCAAGGCCGCCGCATCATCGGCCCAGGCCGGCGCCAGGGGCGACAGCGCCGACAAGGCCAGGCCAAAAAGAATGGCACGCATGTGAAATCCTCTCCTGCTTATATAGCAAGATACGAATATACGACTCAAGCGATATTACGAAGTGATTTCATGCGCCCGGCCGGCATTTTCCGGGCCCCGCCTTTTTCCGGCCCCCGCCCGGTCACGCCGTCGCCCGATGCGCGGATTGATCCACCAGCCAGTCGGTGATGACGGCGCCGATCCACATGCAGAGCAGCGCCAGCCAGGCCGTCGCCACGAAGATCGAGCCGCCCGAGACCCCGGCGCCGATGGCACAGCCCCCGGCCAGCATGGCGCCGAACCCCATCAGCGCCGCCCCCAGCATCGAGCGCCGCATCTGCCCCTCGCCCTCGAAGCCCTGGAACTTCAGCCGCCGCTTCAGCGCCGCCGACAGAAAGGCGCCGGCAAAGACGCCCGGCACCAGGCCGATGTCGAAATCCAGCACCGGGCTTTCGGTCAGGAAGAACATCAGCGTGCTGGCGGAAGGCCCGGAAAAGGTGGCCGAGGTCACGCTGACCGGCTCGAAGGCCTGCTGCGACAGGGAAAAGGTCAGCACCCAGCCAAGCGCCACCGCAAAGCCCACGCCCGAGGCAAAGATCAGCACCGGCAGGCCGATCCGGTTCGCCCGCGCCAGCCAGAGCGCCAGCACGGCAAAGCCGATGCCGACCAGGATGGCCCCGGATTCGCGCAGCGGCAGCGCCATGAGCAGGCTGACGTTGCGCCCGCCCGGCGTGGTCCACAGTCCCGCCAGTTCCTGCCGCAGGGGGGCCAGCCAGCCATGCAGCGCCATCTGCGCCACCACCGCGAAGATCAGCCCCGACACCAGCGAGCGCAGGTTCCCCGTCGCCGCCAGCACCAGCAGCCGCCCCGAACAGCCCCGCGCCAGCACCATGCCCGCGCCGAACATCAGCCCGCCGATCATCGCGCCCGACCAGCTGCCGGTGACGGCCATCATCCGCGCCTGCTCGGTGCGGAACAGGCCCAGAAGCCCCGCCCCCTGGACCCAGATCACCGCGGTCGAAAAGGTCAGCAGCCAGACCGCAACCTTGGGCCCCAGGCTGCCGCGGGCGAATTCCACCGTCGCCGCGCGCAGGCAAAAGGACGACCGTTCCGCGGAAAAGCCGAAAACGGCCCCGACCAGAAGGCCGAAGATCGCGGCCAGTTGCGGCTCGGGAACATGCTCAAGCAGAAGGTCGAGATCCATGGCTGCCTCCCTATTTTCGACATATGGCCCCGGCCGCCGCGGCCGCACCTTGACATGGATCATATGCCGGCGAAAGCCGAACCATCAACGCGGCGCGGGGCCTCCCGCCTGGCTTGTCGCCGATGACCCACGCGAGGCATGAATGCAAGGCGATTTTCCAGGCGTGCGGCCGGAAAGGTCAAGCGCCGCGCTTTCCGGATCAGGCCGATCGGGATCGCATGACCGGCCGCATGATCGCGGATATGCCCGCATGCCGGCACAAAAGAAACCAGGCAAAGGTGCGGAATGACAATGCGCCGCCAGCAGCCCGGCCAAAGCAAAATTGGACAATTGCCGGGATTAAGATCGCGTGAACGCATAAGCCGCAGCCGCGATTTGCGAAGGGCGTGAAATACCCGATGGCGCCAAGGGGCCGGTCGAAAAAGCGCGAGGCTGGATCTTGATATACCGACCGGCTGGCAGCTATTTTCGGACGATCCGCGCGGTGCCTTCGCCGGCCGCCGTTTCCGGCACGAATGCCGCAAGGCGCCAATCGCCATATCAAAGGAACTGCAAATGACCGAATTTGATCCGAATGCCCTGTCGCTGGCCGAGCTGAAACAGCTGCGCAAGGATGTCGAAAAGGCGATTGCCAGTTTCGAAGCTCGCCGCAAGGCCGAAGCCCGCGCCAAGGCCGAGGAGGCCGCGAAACAATTCGGCTTTTCCCTGTCGCAATTGATCGAGACGGCAGCGCAGCGTCCCGCGGCCGCGCCGAAATATGTCCACCCCGAGAATCCCGATCTGACCTGGAGCGGGCGCGGCCGCAAACCGCGCTGGATCGCCGAAGGATTGGCCGCCGGCAAGACGCTGGACGATTTCGCCATCTGAACGGCACTCCCACCTGTCTGGCGGATCGAGCCAAAACTTTTGCCCGACTCGGGTCAGATGGGGTATTCGGCTGGCGCCCCACCTCCCTTCCCGCTCGTCATGAGGTGCTGCGCTTCGGGCCGATGGTAGAGCGTGGTCTGTGAGAAGCAGCCACCAGCATCAGGGAAGGAAGCGCAGCACGAAGCTACAATGCCGGACTGGATGTATCGGTAAAAGAGACCGCGATCTGCATCCTCGACGAGGTGGCCGGATCTGTCGGGAGTTCAAAGTCCTTAGCCACCCGGAGGACATCTCTCGCGCCTTGAATGGCGTGGGTGCCCGGCTTGAGAGGGTCGGGCCGGAAGCGGGCCCGTTATCCCAATGGCTGTCCGAGGGCCTGGCCAAGGCCGGCCTTCCGGCGATCTGCATCGAGACGCGCCACGCCAAGGCTTTCCTCAAGGCGCAGGTGGACAAGATCGACCGCAACGACGCGCGCGGGATCGCCCAGATGATGCGTGTCAATCTGTATCGCCCGTTGCATGTGAAGACCGTAGCCAGCCAGAAGCACCGCGCCCTGTTGCGCAACTTTGGCCTCAAGGTGGGCACTGTTGATGCGGGACGGTTTGAAGCGCGAGTGAAGGATCTCATCGAGGCCCTGCCGGACCTGGAAGAGGTGTTCAGCGTCTTGCCGGCCGCAAGACGGAAGGTCCGGGAGGCCTTCTCCCAGCTGCACCGCAAGGTGATGGATATTGTCAGGGACGACACCGTCTGCCTGCGCCTGATGTCGATCCCTGGTGTTGGGCCGGTGACATCACTTGCCTTTCTCAGCACGATTGACATCCCGGCACGCTTTCGCAGATCCCGGGCCGTCGGGCCTTGCAGTTCAAAGGGGGCGCGGACGGCTGATCGGGTGCACCAGAGGCGGGCTGAGCTTCGAAGCTGCGCGTCCTGGCCGATGCCAGGGGTCGCCCGATCCGGATGCTTCTGTCGGCTGGCCAGGCCTCCGGCTACATCGGCGCAAGGGCGCCGCTCTCGCAGATCCTGCAGGCCGGGGCGCTGCTCGCAGACCGCGGCTACGATGCCGACTGGTTTCGCAATGCCCTGATCGAAAGAGGCATTGCGCCATCCATCCCCTCCCGCATCGGCCGGAAAGCCCCGATCCCGCACGACGCCAGCCTCTATCGCCTGCGCCGCCGGATCGAAATCATCTTCGCACGTCTCAAGGACTGGCGTCGGATCGCAACCCGCTACGATCGCCGCCCCATCCTGTTTCTCTCGGCCTGCGCCCTCGCCGCGACCGTCATCTATTGGTTGTGAGACCTGGCCGTAGCGCCCTTTCGCTCGCCCGGTCGAAACGGGCCTGGGCATCATGGATCGCGCCGATATTCGCCATCGCCCATTCCGCCAGCGCGCAGACCGGCTTGCGCAGCGAGCGGCCAAGCTCGGTCAATTCGTAATCCACGCGCGGCGGAATGCTGGGCGTCACCGTGCGCGACACCAGCCCGTCGCGCTCCAGCCCGCGCAGGGTCAGCGTCAGCATGCGCTGGGAAATGCTGGGGATCTCGCGGCGCAATTCGCTGAACCGCCTGGGCCCCTCGGCCAGGACCGAAACGATCAGCAGGCTCCATTTGTCGCCGATCCGCTGCAGGACGGCGGCAAAGGCGCGGCAGCCGAAACTGTTGGGGTCATGCATCTGGTTTCTCCGGGTTCCTGGCCGTGACCGGGTCACAGCCATGTAACTGCGGCACAGGATTGTGCCTTCTTGCGGGGGTCTTGCCGATGGTTATCTAAGCAGCCTCAGTATAAATTCCATACCTAGGAGGCAAAAGTGACCATCCTGCATATCGACAGCAGCATCACCGGCGACAACAGCGTCAGCCGCATCGTCAGCCAGGCGATCATCGACCGGCTCGCCGAGGCCCGGCCCGGCACCCCCGTCATCCGCCGCGACCTTGCTGTCGCGCCGCTGCCGCATCTGACGCTGGATGCGCTGGCCGACACATCGGTCCTGGACGAGTTCCTGGCCGCCGAGACGGTGGTGATCGGGGCGCCGATGTACAACTTCACCCTGCCGAGCCAGCTCAAGGCCTGGATCGACCGCATCGTCGTGGCCGGCAAGACCTTCCGCTATACCGCCGAGGGGCCGGAGGGGCTGGCCGGCGGCAAGCGGGTGATCGTCGCCCTGGCGCGCGGCGGCTTTTACAGCGACGACGCGCGGGTGGCGCTGGAGCATCTGGAAAGCTACCTGCGCTCGGTCTTTGCCTTCATCGGCATCGAGGCCGAATTCGTGATGGCTGATGGCGTCAGCATCGGCCCCGATCAGCGCCAGGCTGCCATTGACCAGGCGCTTGGCCAGACCCGGATGCTTGCCGCCTGAAGGCTGCGCCGCCCGCCCCTTAGGGCAGGCGGCGTATCGCCGGCCAGTAATCGGCCAGCCACAGCAGGAAGGCCGCCGCCCAGAACAGCGCCGCGAGCAGATGCAGCGGGCCGGGCGGCCAGGGCATCAGCCCCATCTCGGGCAGGGCGCGCAGCAGTACCGCCGCGCCGGCCAGCACGAAGGCCGCGCGGGTCTGCCAGTTCAGGCCCAGCCCCTGCCCGGTATGGAACCGCCCGGCGATCGCCAGCACCGCCAGCACGCCCAGGCCCAAGCCCCCCATCAGCGCCAGGTGCAACGGCCCGGCCTCGGCCCAGGGTGCGCCCAGGGCTGCGGCGCCCAGCCCCAGCAGACCCGCCCCGGAAAATCCCGCCGCCGCCATCAACACCATGATCTCGGCGCGAAACGCCTCGGGACCGACAAAGCCCTCGGCCATCCGGTCCATGAAGGCGGCGCCGGCAGCGATCCAAAGAAAGCCCGCAACCGCCGGCGACAGGCCCGCGACCTGCCCGATCAGCGCCAGCGCCACCAGCCCGGCCGACAGGTTCAGCCGCCCCGGATGCGGCCGGAAGGGCGAGGTGCTTTCGCTGGGATCCAGCACGATATTCGTCACCGGCACGGTGATGCGCGCCAGCGCCAGGGAAAGCAGCCCCAGAAACACCAGCCCCGCGATGCGCAGCCATTCCGCCGCCGGTTCCGCCTGCCCCGCCAGCATGGCCATGCGCGCCATCAGCCCGGCCAGCGTCAGAGCGAAAAGCCAGCCGGCAAAGCTGAGCAGCCGGGTGCTGCGCTGCTCCAGCGAGACTTTCAGGAAATAGGCCAGCAGCAGCACCAGCCAGGCCAGCTCCGCCGCCGTCGCCGGCAGGATCAACGCATCCGCCCCCAGGAGCCCGGCGATCCGCGCCAGGCCCCAAAGCCCCGCCAGCACCCAAAGCGGCCGCCCGCGCAGGCGCGGCGTGTCGGTCCATTCCGGCGCGGCGGTGGTCAGAAAGCCCAGCAGCGCCGCGCCCCAGGCGCCAAAGATCATCTCGTTCGCATGCCAGATCCCGGGCGGGATCTGCCGCGCAAAGGGCAGGTCGAAGGACCAGAGCGCCACCCAGAGCAGCGGCCACAGCGCCGCATGCAGCGCCGCAAGCGGAAAGAACAGCCGGAAGCCTTCGTCGGCCAGCACGCGATGCAAAGAGGGCTTCATGGGCGCAGCCGTTCGTCTATGTCGTGGATATGCGCAAACAGCGGGTCGGCGGTCAGGTAATGCTGGCGCAGGGCAAAGATCGCCGCCTCGTCGCGGGTTCCGGGACTGCCGGGCGGCAGGCGCTCGCCCGCGATGCCGCGCCCGCCGGCGTCCAGCACCAGGATGCGGTGGCTGATGCGGATCGCCTCCAGCAGGTCATGGGTGATGAACAGCGCGGCAAAGCGCGCCGAGGCGGCGGCCTCGATCACCAGATCCTGCATCCGCCGCTTCAGCGCCACGTCCAGCGCGGTGAAGGGCTCGTCGAAATAGATGAAATCCGGGTCCGTCACCAGGGCGCGGGCGATGGCGGCGCGCTGGCGCATGCCGCCCGAAAGCTCGGACGGGTATTTCCCCAGATCCTCGGGCAGCAGGCCGGCGCGCAGGGCAGCATCGGCGATCATCTGCCGCCGCATCCGGCGCGGCGCGCGCGACAGGCGCAACGGAAAGCCGATATTGCCGGCCGCCGTCGCCCAGGGCATCAGCCGCGGCTCCTGGAAGATCATCGCGTGGCGCAGGTAGTTGCGCGCGATGCGCCCCTCGCGCGGCTCGACCAGCCCGGCGGCGATATGCGCAAGCGTGGACTTGCCCGAGCCCGACGGCCCGACCAGCGCCACGATCTCTTGCCGGGCAACGCCCAGCGTGATGCCCTCCAGCACGGTGCGGCCGAAAAAGGCATGGCCGATGCGGTTCAGTTCCAGCAGGCTCATCGCTTGACGCCCCAGGGCGCGGCGGCCTCGCGCCAGCGTTCCAGCTCGGCCCGGACCGGGCGGATCAGCACATATTCGACCGCGATCAGCGCGGCGACGGCCAGGCTGACCCAGGCCAGCGCCTCGGCGATGTCCAGCATGGCCCGCGCCCGCGCCAGCGCGCCGCCGATGCCGCCGGCATTGGCCAGCAACTCGGCCATGATCGCGACCTTGAAGGCCGAGCCGAGCGCCAGGATCAGCGCCGGGAACAGCTGCGCCGAAATCTGCCGGGCCGAGACGAACAGGAAGCGCCGCAGCGGGCCGGCGCCAACGACCCGCGCCATGTCGTCCAGGCCGCGGTCGCGCGTCACCACGCCCTCGACCGCGCCGACGAAGACCACCGGCGTCGCCGAGATCAGGATCGTCACCGCTACGGTCAGGTCGGAGGGACCGAACCAGATCATCGCCAGCACGATCCAGGCGATCGGCGGCACGCCCAGAAGCAGGGTCAGGATCGGCCGCGACAGCCGCAGCGTAGCCGGGGAATAGCCCGCCACCACCCCGAAAAGCGTGCCGATCAGCGTGCAAAGCCCGAAACCGGCCAGCGCGCGGGCGGTGGTCAGCGCCAGCAGTTCCTGCGCCCTGCCCTCGCGCAACAGCCGCGCCGCGGCGGCCAGCGTGTCCAGCGGCGCGGTCAGGATGAAATCGCCATAGGCCTCGTGCCCGGCCTGCCACAGCGCGCCGATCAGCGCCAGGCCCGCCAGCCCGGCCCAGGCCGACCACAGGAACCGGCCCAGCCGCGCCAGCCGGTCCAGACAGGCCGAAAGCAGGCTCACAGCAGATAGAACCCGTCGTCGGGCAGCTTGCCGCCGATGATCGCGGCATCGGTTTCCGCCATCAGCGACAGGATCGCCTCGATGGCCGGGCGCGCCTCGCCGGCCGGGCGCACGGCCAGCCGGGAATGCGGCACCGACAGCGCCAGGATCGGGGCGGGCATGTCCAGGGCGCCGGCGGCTTCGGTCGCGGCCCGCACCGGATCGGCCAGCACCTCGGCATTGGCCCGCGCCAGCGCGGCCTGCAACGGCGCCAGCAGCTCGGCGCCGCCGGCCATGAAGGCGTCGGTCGCGGCCAGCCCGGCCTGCGGCAGCAGCGGGCCGACATCGCCCTGCCTGCCCCATTCCTCTTGCAGGTCGATCACCCGCGCGAAAGCCTTGCCCGCCGCCCTGCCGCGCATGATCGCGACGCTGGAGGCCGGCTCGCTGAGCAGCGCCGCCTCGATCTGGCCGGCCAGAAGCATCTGCGCCGCCTCGATGGGGCTGCCGACGGGCAGCAGGTCCACCTTATCGGCGATGCCCTGCCGCGCCAGCAGCGCGCGCAACACGAAATCGGGCGTGTCGTTGACAAAGGGCACGGCCAGGCGCCTGCCCTCCAGCCCGGCCAGATCCGCGACCGCGCCGGATTGCGCCACGATGAACAGCAGCCCGTCGGTCATGGTGTTGACCAGCCGCAGCCCCATGCCGCGGTTGTAAAGGTTCGCCGCGACCTGCACCGGCACCACCGACAGGTCGATGGTCCCCGAGGTCAGGCCGGCGCGCAACTCGTCCGGGCTGCGCCATACGGTCAGCGATACCTCGGCCGACAGATCCTTCAGCGCGCCGCTGGCGACGGCATGGGCCAGGGTGATGCTGGGCCCGGCGGGGGGGCCGAACAGCGCCAGGCGCGCCAGGGGTGCTGCGCGCAGGACGGCGGGCGCCGCCAGCGCGGCGGCAAGCGCGCCCGCCCCGGCAAGCAGGGCGCGGCGCGAGGGATGGCGAGGGATTGGGGACATGTCTGCCCTCCTGGCAGGCGCAAGATGAACGGGGATCGCTGGCGGAGGGCTGGCGCGGGATTGGCGATAGCATAGGCGGCCGGGATCGGGCTGCCTTGACTTAGATCAGGTCGGCGCCGGGCAATCCCCCGGCCGGGCGCAGAACTCGACGAAAAACCGCACCGGGCCCGCGGCCGCGACCTCGTGCAGCCGCTCGGGATGGATCAGCGGATGGATGCCCGGCCCCAGCAGCATCTCGGTGCCGCCGACCAGGTCGCGAAAGACCAGCCGGCCCTCCAGCACATGCAGCCGCGCCCAGGTGCCGGGCCGGGTCGCATGGGCACGCAACAGGCCCTTGGGCACGGTGGTTTCGGTGAATTCCGGCGTGCGCCGATAGGGCGCGGCGTCACCGGGCCAGGCCGGGCGGCTCATGACGCGGGCCAGTCGTAGAGATGGATCAGCTTGGGGTCGTCGGCCGCCGCCAGCATCCGCCGCACCCGGTCCTGGAACAGCGCCGCGAAGCGGGCCAGTTCGGCCGGATCGGCCCGCCCCGCGACCGCGCGCGGCATCAGCCCGGCCATGGCGGGATCATGCGGCACATGGCCGGTGTCGATGTCCACCACCACCCCCTCGCCATTGTCGCGCCGGCGCAGCGCCATGACCCCGTCGATCGGCGCCTCGAAGCGCAAGAGCCCGCGGCGCGCGAACAGCTGCCCCGCGCCGATGCCGTGAAAGCCGCCCTCGGCCGCGGCACCCGTGACCAGCGTCGCGACCGAGGCGACAACGCCGGTCGTGCCCTGCCCGACGCCCTCCCGCATATGCACCTCGATGCCGCCGCGCTCGGGCAGGTCGTCGCCGTAAAGCCATTCCAGCCCGGCCAGCACCATCAGCCAGGCCCCGGCGACCACCGGGCAGGAATGGCCGCAAAGCCGCACCGCATCGACATAGCGATAGGTCATCACCCCGTCCTCGGCCGAGCCCAGGAAACCCGCCAGGGGATCGCGGAGCCGGATCGCCGGCGCATCGTCGAAGAAGGCGGGAAAAACCATGGCTCACTCCTGTTCCTCGGCCAGCAGGTCGGCCAGCGTGCGGTGGTCCATCACCTGCAGGAAGGCGGCCAGCGCATCGCGGATCGCCGCGTCCAGCGCGCCGGGCCGGTTCGGGGCGCGGATCTCCTCGGGGCCAAAGCATTCGGCGGCGGCCATGTCCGGCTCGGTCACGCGCAGCACCTCGCCCAGGGACAGCGCGGCCGGGTTGCGGCCCAGCTCCAGCCCGCCCGAGCGGCCGCGGACCGAGTTCAGGAACCCCGCCCGCGTCAGCACGTTCGCCACCTTGGTCAGGTGGCTGCGCGAGATGTCATAGGCCAAGGCCGCCTCCTCGATGGTGATCAGCCGGTCGGGATGCCGCGCCGCATAGATCAGCAGGCGCAGGGCGTAATCCGAAAAGCTGGTCAGTCGCATGCGGGGGGCTTCCTCGATCCGCCCGCACAAAAGCACGGCCCGCGCCAGGCGGTCAATGGCGCCCGCCAGGGCGCGGCGCGGCGCGGTCTGGGGGCACAGGGACAGGCGGGACGGCGGCGCGGAAAGGAAGGCGGCGGCGGGCATGGTCAGAACCGCAGCCGCGTGCCCAGGTAGAAGGCGCGTCCCTCGCCGGGGATGAAGGCCGCCTGTCCGGCCATGGCCTGATCCACGACCAGCGTCGAGGCGGCATAGCGTTCGTCGGTCAGGTTGGTGACTTGGACATGGACCGCGGCGTTCGGCGTCAGCGCATATTCGGCCCCCAGGTCCAGCAGCGCATAGGAATCGTTGAAGACCGTGTTCATGTTGTCCACCGGCGTCCGGCCCGGCACCCAATGCAGCTTGCCGGTCAGCACCAGCCGTTCGACCGGGCGCCAGTCCAGCACCAGCGAGATGACGTTGCGCGGCGCGCCGGCGATGCGGTTGTCGCCGCGCAGGGGATCGTCGTCGAAGCGGAAATCCTGCCAGGTCCAGGCCAGCCGCGCCGCCAGCGTTTCCGTCAGCGCCCCCGACAGGCCAAGCTCGACCCCGCTGTGCCGTGTCCGCCCGGCATTGACCGAGGCCAGCGTGGCGCCGGTCACGTCGCGCAGCGACAGCAGTTCGTTCTTCAGCCGCGCGTGATAGAGGGTCGCGTCCCAGGACAGGCGCTGCCATGTCCCGCGCCAGCCCAGCTCCAGCGTGGTCGAGGTCTGCGCCTCCAGGTCCGGCGTCGCGAACATGGCCGCAGGCGCCGCGGGATCGGCAGGGTTCGGCCGGCCCGGCCCGCTGTTCGGCGTGCCGCCAACCGTCCCCAGCAGGTCGTCATGGGTCGGCGGCTCGAAGCCGCGCGCCAGCGAAATCCAGGCAAACTGCCCCTCGACCGGGGTCCAGGACAGGGCCAGCGCCGGGGTGAAGCCGCTATAGCTGCGGTCGTAGCTGGTCGAGACCGCCGGCACCGCGCCATCGGGCAGGCGCATGCCGGGATTCATCGGGCTGTAGCCCACCGTCGGCCGGGTCGCCGCCCCCCAGCGATCCTCGCTTTCGCGGCTGGCATGGTTGAAGGCGATCGAGGGCGACAGGGTGAACCCGCCCAAGGGCAGGTTCCCCCCGGCAAAGATCGACAGGGTATCGGCCGTCAGCCGGTTGCGGCCGAAGGCCGGGCCGCGCGCGCCGCCCAGGTTGTGGAAATAATCGCGGTCGGCCTTGCCGAAGGACCAGGTCAGCCCGGTCTCGAACAGCGGCAACTCCCCTTCGCCCATCCGGCTGTAGCGCGCGGTCAGCGTGGCGTCGCTGCCCTCGGTATCGCGGAACCCGGATGAGATCGGAAAGGCGAAACTGTCGTCGGTCCGCGACAGGCTCAGGCCGAAATCATAGATGTCCGCGCCGCGCTCCAGCGTCGTGCGGGCGCCGGCCAGGGTCTGCCGGGTGTCGCGCCGCGGCCGGTCGCGCGGCACGTTCGGCCCCGGCCCCACCGGCGTGCCGCCGACGATCACCGGGCCGGCATGGTTGCTTTCGGGATCGTTCCGGACCGCATCCCAGGTCAGAGGCCCGGCCACGTCGAATTCCAGGTCGGTATGGCTGAAGAACAACCGCGTCACCGCCTCGCCGGTCTGCAGGGTGACATTGCCGCCGATGCCGCTGCGGCGCGAGCCGTTATGGTCGCGATAGCCGTCCTTCTGCGCATGTTCGAAGCGCAGCAGCACATCGGCCCGCTCGCCGTCGATGCCATAGCTGCCCGCGACCTCGCCCCGCCCGAAACTGCCGCCGCCGAATCTGAGCCGCAGCCCCGGCGCCGTTACGCCCGAGGGCGAGGCGAAGTTGATCGCGCCGCCCAGCACGTTGGCGCCGATGCGATTGGCCGCGGCGCCGCGAAACACCTCGATGCTCTCGGCCTGGCCCGGCGCGGCAAGGCCCACGACATAGGAGCCGTCGGCGCGGTTCACCGGCATGCCGTCCTGAAGGATCAGCAAGCCGCGCTCGGCCGGGTTCTGCTGCAGGCCCGCGCCGCGGATCTGGATGCGCGGCTGGTCGTTGCCGCCGAAGAACTCCTGCACCACGACGCCGGGCACCTCGGACAGCGTGTCGGCCAGCGTCGGCGCGGCCTCGCCCACGGGCTCGCTGCGGTCGATCAGCGTCACCGCACCGGGCGTCGCCTCGAACCGGCGGGCGGTGGTGTCGGCGCGGATCTCGATCTCGTCCAGCACGATCACCGCGCCGGGCGCGGCCGATTGCGCCAGCGCCGCCCCCGCCTGCAAGGACAGCCCGGCCGCCAGCCCGGACAAGACCGGGATCATTCGCGCAAGGGGTTTCGTTTTGTCGTCAGCGTCCATGTCGGCACGTCCTTCATCTTCCCGCAAGGGACAGCGCCGGCGGCGATGTGCGGCGCGAGGGTGGCAATGAAACGGCTGGCACAGGGCTTGCGATGCGGCATAGCGGCGGCGGGCATGGGCTGCGGGCACGCCGGAATGACCCCGCCTGCATAGGTCAGCAAAACATGAATGTGAAGGTCATATTTTAGACAGGTCGCTTTTGCCGCAGCCTGCCGCCGCGGGCGGCGCGCTGGACAGCCGGGTTGCCGGCAAGCTACACAGGGACGGCAAAAAACACCCCGAACACGCGCGAAAGACGGAAAAGCCAACCCATGTCGAACCAGGGCCGGAAACTGGAGCAAGCGGCCAAGGCGGCGTGGCTTTCCTATGTCGCGGGCAAGACCCAGGACGAGATCGCGGGGATCATGGGCATCTCGCGCCAGACCGCGCAGCGCCTGGTGGCGCAGGCCATGGCCGAGGGCATCGTCAAGATCCGCATCGACCATCCCTTTGCCCATTGCATGGACCTGGCCGCAGGATTGCAGCGCAAGTACGGGCTGGCGTTCTGCCAGATCGCCCCTTCGGATGCGCCCGAGGCCGGGGTGGCGCTGATGCTGGCCGATGTGATCGAGCAATGGCTGCGCCGGGCCGAGCCGATGACCATGGCGATCGGCACCGGGCGCACCCTGCGCAGCGCCATCGCGCAATTGCCGCATATCGACTGCCCGCAGCACCGCATCGTCTCGCTGACCGGCAATATCGCGCCGGACGGCTCGACCGCCTATTACAACGTGCTGTTCACGCTGTCGGACCTGGTGACGGCGCGCAGCTTTCCCCTGCCGCTGCCGGTCATCGCCCCCAGCGTGCGCGAGCGGCAGGCGGTCAACAGCCAGCCCAGCATCGAGCGGCTGATCCGCATGTCGGCCGAGGCCGCGGTGGCCTTTGTCGGCATCGGCACGGTGGGCGCGGGCGCGCCGCTGATGCTGGACGGCTTCCTGTCGCAGCCCGACCTGGACGCGCTGGTCGCGGCCGGCGCGGTGGGCGAGATCACCGGCTGGGCCTATGACGCGCGGGGCGCACTGGTGGCGGGGCTCAGCAACGACCGCGTGGCTTCGGCCCCGGTCCCGCCGCGCGAGACGACGCTGGTGATCGGCGCCGCCCATGGCGCCGAAAAGGTGCCGGCGATCCGCGGCGCGCTGCGCGGCGGTCTGATCAGCGGGCTGATCACCGATGCCGCGACCGGCGCGGCGCTGCTGGCCGACTGACCCCTACATCGCGGCGATCTCGGCGCGCTGCTGCTGCATGCGCAGGAAGATGCGCCAGTCCCGCTCGCGCCGGGCGCGGGCGGCGGGCTCGGGGCGGGTCACCTCGGCCGGCCGGGCAAAGCGCGCCCGCGCCGCGCGGATCCCGCCCAGCAGCGGCGCGGCGGCGGCGATGGCGGTGCCGCGCAGCACCGCGTCCTGCGGCTGCCAGTGGATCTCGGCCCCTGTCGCATCGGCATAAAGCTGGCGCAGCAGGGCCGAGCGCGCCTGCCCCCCGGCCATGGCCAGCGCAGCGGGCGCCAGCCCCATATGCGCGATGACCTGCCGCGTTCCCAGCGCGATGCCGACCGCCGCGCGCCAGTAAAGCGCGTCCAGCGCCTGCGCGCTGCGCTCCAGCGTCAGGCCGTGGATCACGCCGCGCAGCAGCGGATCGGCAAAGGGCGTGCGGCTGCCCTTGATGTCGGGCAGGACATGCAGGTCGGGCGCAGGCTCGGGATTGGCGGCGATGCGGGCCAGGATCTCGTCGTGGCTGGCCGGCTGCGGGAAAAGCCCGCGCACCCGCTCCAGCAACGCGCCGGTCGCGGACTGGCCGCCCTCGCTGACGCTTTCGCCGGGCAGGATGGCGCCGGGATAGGGCCCCCAAAGCGCCGCGCGCGGCGCCAGCCCCGTCGCCATGACGCAATTCGAGGTGCCGGCGATCAGCGCCGGCATGTCCGGCGCCGCGCCAAGCGCCCCGGCAAAGGCGTCGATCAGCCCGGCGGCGACCAGCGTGCCGGGCTCCAGCCCCAGTTCCGCCGCACCCCGCGGCGACAGCGGCCCGATACGCGCGCCGGGCGGCAGGACCGGGCCGGGGCGCGGGAAATCGGCGATCCCCGCCCGTTCCAGCAAGTCCCGCTGCCAGCCGCCGCGGTCGGGCAGCCAGGGCCATTTCGCCGCCGCCGCGCAAAGCGAACGCGCCTCGGTCCCGGTGGCGCGAAAGGCCAGGTGGTCGCAAAGGTCGCGCACCCCTTGCAGCGCCGCCCAGACCTCGGGCCGGTGGCGGCGCAGCCACATCAGCTTCGGCGTCTGCATCTCGGGCGAGACCGAGCCCCCGGCCCGCGTGACGATCTCATGCGGGATGCGGCTGAGTTCCGCCGCCTCGGCCACGGCGCGGTGGTCGTGCCAGGCGATCACGTCGGGGGCAAAGCCCGGCGCTTCGACCACCAGCGAGCAGGTGGCGTCAAAGGCCAGCGCCCCGACCTGCGCGGGATCGGCGCCGGCCTGCCGCAGCGCCTCGGCCAGCGCCTCGGCCACGGCCTGCCAGATCTCGGCGAAATCGTGCATGGCCTGCCGGTCGGGGCCCGGAATGGTGGCGAACCCCCGGCTCGCGCGGGCGACCAGCCGGCCTTCGGGGGTGAAAATCCCCGCTCGCGCGCGGGCCGAGCCCACATCCACGGCCCCGATCAGCACGCCGATTCCCTTCCCTAGCCCAGTCCGGCCAAAGTCTTGGGCAAATCCCGCGCGTGGTCAATCAGCGCATCGGGAGCCAGCGCCGCCAGCTTGTCGGCCAGCCGGGCGGGTGCGGCATGGCTGCCGCCCAGAAAGCCGATCACCCGCATGCCTGCCGCGCGGGCGGCGCGCAGGCCGGCCGGGCTGTCCTCGATCACCACGCAATCGGCCGGTGCGATGCCCAGGTGCCGGGCGGCGAACAGGAACAGGTCGGGCGCGGGCTTGCCGCGCGCCACCTGCGTCGCGGAATAGACATGCGGCCCGAAGAGCGGTGCCAGCCCGGTCAGCGACAAGGACAGCCGCAACCGCTCGGGCGCGCTGGAGGAGGCCACGGCGCGCGGCCCGGACAGTTGCGCCAGCGCCTCGGCCATGCCCGGCACCGGGCGCAATTCGCGGCGAAAGCGCAGGGCCAGCGCCTCGGCATAGCCGGGCACGGCAGGGCGCAGATCGACGCCCTGCCCCTCTGCCGCCTCGACGATGGTCGAAAACGAACGGCCAAGGAACTCGTCATAGATGCGGGCGCGGGCGATCGGCGCGCCCAGCCTTTGCAGCAGCGCCTCGATCTCGGCCACGGCGAGGGGTTCGGAATCCACCAGCACCCCGTCGCAGTCGAAGATCAGCCCGCGCACCACCGCCTAGCCCTTGAGATAGGCGTCGAGCGTCGCGCGCGTGCCCCTGTCCCACAGCATGGCCAGCCAGCGCGCGAAGGGTTCGGCAAAGCGCGGATCGCGGCCGGTCGCGCCATAGATCTCGGCCATGTCCAGCCAGGCCGAGGGATCGGTCCGGGCCGCCTGCGCCACCTGCGTCAGGTGGTCCCAGTTCGGATCGTTCGGCTCGATCACCGCGCCGCTGTCGCTGGTGCCGGCGCAATAGCGGCACCACAGCGCCGATTCCAGCGCCAGCCCGTCCACGGGCAGGCCGCGCTCCCGCCGGTGGGCGATGGTCGGCACGATGAATTTCGGCTGCCGGTTCGAACCGTCGAGGCAAAGCCTGCGCACCGTGTCGCCGATCTTGGGATTGGCGCAGCGTTCGGCCACCTTGGCGAAATAGGCCTGCAGGTCGGTGCCGGGCACCGGCGGCACGGCGGGGATGATCTCGTCCGCCTCGACCTTTCCCAGGAAGGCGCGGACCTGGGCGTCGGCCATCGCCTCATGCACGAAATGGATGTCCAGCAGCCCGGCCGGATAGGCGATCACCGCATGGCCGCCGTTGAGGATGCGGATCTTCATCAGTTCCCAGGGCGTCACGTCGGCGACGAATTCGACGCCGGCCTTCTCAAGCGGCGGGCGGCCGGCGGGGAAGTTATCTTCGAGCACCCATTGGATGAAATCCTCGCAGAAGACCGGGGCGTCGTCATGGATGCCGAAATCCTCGCGCACCATGCGGCGTTCGCGGTCGCTGGTGGCGGGGGTGATGCGGTCCACCATGGCGTTCGGGAAGGCGACATTCGCCGTGATCCAGTCGGCCAGCTCCGGGTCCGAGAGCCGCGCGGTTTCGGCCACCGCCTCGCAGGTGACCTTGCCGTTATGCGGGATGTTGTCGCAGCACATGACGGTGAAGGGCGCATGGCCCGCCGCCCGCCGCGCCTTCAGCCCCGCGACGATCAGGCCGAACACGGTCCGCGGCGCGTCGGGGTTTTGCGCGTCCGCCGCGATGGCGGGATGGGCCGGGTCGAAATGCCCGGTGGCGGCATCGATGAAGTAGCCGCCCTCGGTGATGGTCAGCGCCACGATGCGGATCGCCGGATCGGCCAGCGCGGCGATGACCCGCCCGTGATCGCCCGGCGCGATATAGTCCATGATCGGCCCCAGCACGCGGGCGTCCGAGCGGTCGGCCGATTGCTCGACCAGCGTATAGAGATAGTCCTGCGCCGCCAGCGTGTCGCGCATCCGCGCATCGCCCGGCATGACGCCGGCGCCGATGATGGCGAAATCCTGCGCCAGCCCCATGTTCATCAGCCGGTCCAGATAGGCGGCCTGATGGGCACGGAAGAAATTGCCGACGCCGAAATGCAGGATGCCGGGGCGCAGGGCGGCGCGGTTATAGCCCGGCACCGGCTGGCCGAGGCGGTCGAGGGTCTGGTTGGAAAGCCTGTCCATCCGAATTCATCCCGGTTCTGATCTGTAAAGACGGGGCCGCGGCAGCGACCCCGACGCGGCTGCCGTCAAAGCGCAAGGCCGTTCTGGTCGAAGCGATAGACCCGGCCGTCCTGCGGGGTCAGCCAGATGCGGTCGCCGTGATCCACCGGGAACTCGCCCGCCGCCCGCGCGACGATGGGGGTGCCGCCGTCCAGCTCGACATGCAGGAAGGTGTCCGAGCCCAGATGCTCGGCCACGCCCACCGTGCCGGCGAACTGGCCGCCGGTGGTGGACATGGTGAAATGCTCGGGGCGCACGCCGATGGCATGGGCCCCCATGGCGGCGGCCGCCTCGCCCTCGATGAAATTCATGTTCGGGCTGCCGATGAAACCGGCAACGAAGCGGTTCGCGGGCTTGCGGTAAAGCTCGAGCGGCGAACCCACCTGCTCGACCCGGCCGGCGCGCAGCACGACGATCTTGTCGGCCATGGTCATCGCCTCGACCTGGTCATGGGTGACATAGACCATGGTCGTCGCCAGCTTCTTGTGCAGCTCGGAAATCTCGACCCGCATGTTCACCCGCAAGGCCGCGTCGAGGTTCGACAAGGGCTCGTCGAACAGGAAGGCCGAGGGCTCGCGCACGATGGCGCGGCCGATCGCGACGCGCTGGCGCTGGCCGCCCGACAGCTGGCCGGGACGGCGGTCCAGGTAATCGGTCAGGTTCAGGATGCCGGCGGCGTGCTGGACGCGCCGCTCCTGCTCATCCGCCGCCATGCCCGCCATCTTCAGCGGAAAGGCGATGTTCTTCCTGACCGACATATGCGGGTAAAGCGCATAGGACTGGAACACCATGGCCAGCTTGCGCTGCGAGGGCGGCGCCTGGGTCACGTCCCGCCCGTCGATGACGATCCGGCCCGAGGTCACATCCTCGAGCCCCGCGATCAGGCGCAGGAGCGTGGACTTGCCGCAGCCCGAGGGGCCGACGAAGACCACGAATTCGCCGTCGTGGATCTCCAGATCGACGCCCGGAATGACCTCGACCTCGCCAAAGCTCTTGCGGACCTGTTGAAGCGTGATGCTACCCATCATTCCCCCCTTTCATTTCACCGCGCCGAAGGTCAGGCCGCGCACGAGTTGCTTCTGGCTGAACCAGCCAAGGATCAGGATCGGGGCGATGGCCATGGTGCTCGCCGCCGAGAGTTTCGCGTAGAAAAGCCCTTCGGGACTGGAATAGCTGGCGATGAAGGTCGTCAGCGGTGCCGCCTTGGACGTGGTCAGGTTCAGCGTCCAGAACGCCTCGTTCCAGGCCAGGATGACGTTCAGAAGCAGGGTCGAGGCGATGCCGGGCACCGCCATCGGCGTCAGCACGTGCAGGATCTCGTTCTTGAGGCTCGCCCCGTCCATCCGCGCCGCCTCGAGGATCTCGGAGGGAATCTCGCGGAAATAGGTATAGAGCATCCAGGTGATGATCGGCAGGTTGATCAGCATCAGGACGACGGTGATGCCCAGCCGCGTATCCAGAAGGCCCCAGGACCGGAACAGCAGATACATCGGGATCAGCACGCCCGCGGCCGGCATCATCTTGGTCGACAGCATCCACATCAGCAGATCCTTGGTGCGCTTGGCCGGCTGGAAGGCCATTGACCAGGCGGCCGGGATGGCGATCAAGAGGCCCAAGAGCGTCGAGCCGACCGAGATGATGACCGAGTTCATGAAATGCCGGAAATAGGGCGAGCGGGACTGCACCTCGGCATAGTTCTGGGTCGTCCAGTCGAAGAACAGGAATTTCGGCGGGGATGCTATGGCGTCGGCCTCGGACTTGAAGCTGGTCAGGATCGTCCACAGGATCGGAAAGAAGATCAGCAGCGCCACGCCCCAGGCCAGGATGGTGAAGCCCCAGCGGCGGGTATCGGAAATCTTGCGGGCCATGGTTCTTACTCCAGCGTCTTGCCGATCATCCGCATCAGGAAGATCGCGACGATATTGGCAAGGATGACGGCGATGATGCCCCCGGCGGATGCGCCGCCCACGTCGAACTGCAGCAGCGCCTGCGAAAAGACCAGATAGGTCAGGTTGGTGGACTGGTAGCCCGGCCCGCCATTGGTGGTGACCAGGATCTCGGCGAAGACCGAAAGCAGGAAGATGGTCTCGATCAGGATCACCACGGTGATGGCGCGCGACAGGTGCGGCAGGATCAGGTGGGTGAATTTGGCCCAAGCACCGGCGCCGTCCATCTCGGCCGCCTCCATCTGCTCGCTGTCGAGCGATTGCAGCGCGGTCAGCAGGATCAGCGTGGCGAAGGGCAGCCATTGCCAGGCGACGATCAGGATGATCGACATCAGCGGATATTGCGCCAGGAAGTCGATGGGCTGCGCGCCCACCGCCTTGGCGAGCCAGGCGAAAAGCCCGTTCACCGGGTTCATGAACATGTTCTTCCACACCAGCGCCGAGACGGTGGGCATGATGAAGAAGGGCGCGATCACCAGGATGCGCACCACGCCCTGCCCGAACATCGGCTGGTCCAGCAGCAGGGCCAGCAGGATGCCGCCCCCCACGGTGATGACCAGCACGCCCCCGACCAGCAGCAGCGTGTTCTGCATCGCGGTCCAGAAGGCGGGATCGGACAGGAAATACTGGTAATTGGCCCAGCCGATGAAGCGTTCCATGCCGGGCGAGAGCAGGTTGTAGCTCTGGAAGCTGAACCACAGCGTCATGGCCAGCGGCACGATCATCCAGCCCAGCAGCAGCAGGACCGAGGGCGCGACCATCAGGCGCGCGAGTGTTTTCTGATGTCGGGTAGCCATCGGCGCGCCTCCCACGCGAGCGATGAGGGTTCGGATTGCGGCAGGGGCCGGGCTTGCCGCCCCCCGCCCGGTTCGCGGCCGTCAGGCCGGATCGGCGGTCACTTCGGATAGCCGGCCCGGGCCATTTCGCGCTCGGCGATCTGCTGGGCCATCTGCAACGCCTGCTCGACGCTGGCCTGCCCGGCCAGCGCGGCCGAGAATTGCTGGCCGACCGCGGTGCCAAGCGCCTGGAACTCGGGGATGCCCACCCATTGCGTGCCGATATAGGGCACTTCCACGGTGGTCGGGTTCGCAAGATCGGCCGACATGATGCTGTCGAGCGTCGGCTTGGCGAAGGGCGCGGCCTCAAGATAGGCCGGATTTTCGTAAAGCGAGGTCCGGGTGCCGGGCGGCACGTTCGCCCAGCCCTCGGCGGCCGCGACCTGTTCGGTATAGGCTTTCGAGGTCGCCCAGGCGACGAACTTCTTGGCCGCATCCGGCGCATCGGTCGAGGACGGGATCGCCAGCGTCCAGGCCCAGAGCCACATCTGCGGCTTCTCGCCCTCGGGGGCCAGCGCATAGCCGACCTTGTCGGCCACGGTCGAATCCTTGGGGTTCGACACGAAGCTGGCCGCCACGGTGGCGTCGATCCACATGCCGCATTTGCCGATCTGGAACAGCGCCAGGTTCTCGTTGAAGCCGTTCGACGAGGCGCCGGGCGGGCCGGCCTCGTTCATGATCGCGACGTAATCGGTCAGCGCCTTCTTCCAGGCCTCGCCCGAGAATTGCGGCTTCCATTCCATGTCGAACCAGGGCGCGCCGTAGCTTGCGCCCATCGAGGTCAGGAAGGCCATGTTCTCGCCCCAGCCGGCCTTGCCGCGCAGGCAGATGCCATAGACCTCGGCCGATTTGTCGGTCATCTTGCGCGCCGCGTCATAGACGAAGTCCCAGGTCGGGCGCTCGGGCATTTCCAGCCCGGCCTTCTCCATCAGGTCGGTGCGATACATGATCATCGCGGATTCGCCGTAGAAGGGCGCGGCATAAAGCTTGCCGTCCAGCGACAGCCCCTCGGCGATGGGCGGCAGGATGTCGGCGGCGTCGTAATCCTCGCCCATGTCCTCGAGCGGCGTCAGCCAGCCTTGCTTGGCCCAGATCGGCACCTCGTAATTGCCGACGGTCACGATGTCGTATTGCCCGCCCTTGGTGGCGATGTCGGTGGTGACGCGCTGGCGCAGCACGTTCTCTTCCAGCGTCACCCATTCCAGCTGGATGTCCGGGTTCGCGTCGGTGAACGGCTTGGTCATCTTCTGCATGCGGATCATGTCGCCGTTGTTCACGGTGGCGATGGTCAGCGTCTCGGCCAAGGCGGGCGCCGCCAGTGCCGTCATGGCGCAAGCCCCCATCAGGCCGCGCAGCATCATGCTCATTCGATTGTCCTCCCCTGCGGATCAGCATTTGCTAATGTGATGGGCAAATGCTCACATACTCGCCGCCGGGCTGTCAAGCGAAATCGGCGCGGCCCGATACTCCGGGACCGCGCCGACCGATAGTTTCTTGCAGGGATGGGCGGGGTTCAGCCGCGGCCGCGATAGGGCGGCACGCCCTGGTCGGGGATCCAGACCGCCTCGGGCACGGGTCCGGTCTGCCAGAACACGTCGATGGGCATGCCGCCGCGCGGATACCAGTAGCCGCCGATGCGCAGCCAGCGCGGCGCTAGAAACCCCGCCAGCCGCCGGCCGATCGAGACGGTGCAGTCTTCGTGGAAAGCGCCGTGATTCCGGAAGCTTCCAAGGTAAAGCTTCAGCGATTTCGATTCGACCAGCCAGTCTCCGGGCACATAGTCGATGACCAGATGCGCGAAATCCGGCTGCCCGGTCATCGGGCAGAGCGAGGTGAACTCGGGCGCGGTAAAGCGCACGTTGTAGGACACGTCGGCCTGCGGGTTCTGCACCCGCTCCAGCTCGGCCTTGTCGGGGCTTTCGGGCAGCCGGGTGGCGCCGCCCAGCTGCTTGAGGCCGCTGTAGATCGTCTCGGTCATGCTTCTCTCCGAATGTCAGACGCCGCGCCGGTTGCCCCAGATCAGGACATGCAGCTGCGGCAGGATGCGCGGTTTCAGCCAGCCACGGCCGACCGTGTTCTCGACCAGCCAGAGCAGCCGGTCGGCCAAGGCCTGCGGATCGACCGGCTGGGCGGGATCGGTCTCGGGATTGCCGGGTTGCAGGTAAAGCGGCAGGCCGGGATGGCGGTCGGCGACCGCGCGCGCCCAGTCCAGGTCGCGCCGGTCGAAGATCACGATCTTCAGCACCCGCTGGCCGGCACCCTCGCCGGCCTTGAGGCAGCGGTCGAAGGCGTCCCAATCGACCACCTGCCCGCTGGAGGGCGGTTTCGGCGACAGCACCAGCGTAGACAGGTCCGCGAACCAGGGCTGCGCGACCGAGCCCTGCGTCTCGCAGGCGAAGCGGTAGCCTGCGGCGCGTCCCAGCGCGATCAGCGGGGCGAAATCCTGGATCGCCGGATTGCCGCCGGACAGCGAGACGGTCAGCGGCTGGCCGCCGGACAGGCGCCGCACATCGGCCCAGATCGCCTCGGCGCTCATCGGCCGCCATTCGTGGCGGTGGCGGCTGTCCACCGCGTGCAGGCTGTCGCACCAGAGGCAGCGGTAGTCGCAGCCGCCGGCGCGCACAAAGACCGTGGGCTCGCCGATCAGCGCGCCCTCGCCCTGGATGGTCGGGCCGAAGATTTCGGCAATGCGCAGGGTCATGGCCGATACTCGGCCCAGGTCTTGGGCGTCTCGGACACCCGGACCGCCACCGTCTCGGGCCAGCGCGCCTTGCACCAGTCGTGGAAATGCCGCGCCATGTTCTCGGCGGTCGAGGGGCCGTCCAGCACGTCGTTCAGGTGGCGATGGTCGAAATGCGTGTCGATATAATGCTTCAGCGGCGCAAGCTCGTGATAGTCGCGCACGAAGCCGTCGGCATTCAGCTCGGCCGCGGCCAGTTCCACCACGACGACATAATTGTGCCCGTGCAGCCGGGCGCATTGGTGATCCGGCGGCAGATGCGCCAGCTGGTGCGAGGCCGAGAAATGGAACTCCTTCGCGATGCGGAACATCAGGCCCGCCCCCGTTCCGCGATGGCCTGCCGCCAGAAATCCGCGTCCTCATAGGCGGTCGGGTCGGGGATGCCGGCCAGGTGGAAGGCCTCGCGCCGCTCGACGCAGGTGCCGCAGCGGCCGCAATGCAGGGTGCCGCCCTTGTAGCAGGACCAGGTCTCGGCAAAGGGCGTGCCGTGGCGGGCGCCCTCGGTCACGATATCGGCCTTGCTCCGATGCACGAAGGGGGTCAGCAGCCGCACCTGCGCATAGCCGTCCAGCGCCGCGTCCTGCATGTGCTGGAAGGCCTCGGTGAAGGCGGGGCGGCAATCGGGATAGATGAAATGATCGCCGCCATGCACGGCGGTCGCCACCGCCCGGTCGCCCATCGCCGCCGCCATGCCGAAGGCCACGGTCAGCATGATGGCGTTGCGGTTCGGGACCACGGTGATGCGCATGGTCTCCTCGGCATAATGCCCGTCCGGCACCTCGGCGCCGCCGGTCAGGGCCGAGCCGGTCAGCACCGCCCCCGCCCCGCGCATGTCGATGACGTGATGCGGCACGCCCAGCCGCCGGGCGGCGGCGGCGGCGAAATCCAGCTCCTTGCGGTGGCGCTGGCCGTAGTCGAAGGAAATCAGGCGCGAAAGCCCGCCCTGCGCCGCGATCATATGCGCCAGCGATACGGAATCGAGTCCGCCCGAGCAGACAACTGTCGTCTTCATCATGTGACCCTTGTTTTGATGACCGGGTAGGCTGCGACCGGTATGGGCGCCCGACATAGCGGGCTTTGGCCGGCGGCGCAACCGCCCGTCCCTTCCCGTCCCGTCAGTCGGACAGATCCAGCGCCGGGGTTTCGCCGCTCTCCTCCAGGTGCCAGACCGCCTGCCAGCGCCCGTCCTGGCGGGCTAGGATCAGGTAGTTCCGCTGCGCCACGTAGCGGTGGCGCTGGCCGGGCAGCGGGTGGATGCGGATCGGGTGGCCGGGCAAGGGCGCCTCGCCCAAGCCGGCGAACAGCCCCAGCGCGCGGGCATAGGCCTGCGGCGGCGCGCGATGCGAAATGCCCGAGGCGACCAGCTGATGCACCTTCTGCGCATCCGGCCCCATCACGGCGCGGGTCGCCAGGTGGATCTCGCCCGACAGCGCGGTGACATGGGCACGGGCGCGCCATTTCAGCACCTCGGCCAGCAAGCGCCGCCATTCGGCACGATGCACCCGGCTTTGCCACTGGTCGCGCAGGTCGTCCTCGTAATGCTGCATGCGCGGAATCGCCATCATCACCCGCTCCAGGAGCGACAGGCGCGGACCCAGCAGCGGGACGCTGGAGACCAGGAACACATGTTCGCCCTGCGGCGCCAGCGCCTCGACCGCTTGCCAGCCCGCGGGCCCCATGATGCGGTGGCGGTGGCGCTCGGACCGCAGGTCGGGCGCGGCGATGGTCAGGCCGGGCAGTTCGCGCTTCCAGCCGAGGCTTTCGCCCGAGGCATCCAGGAACAGCTCGGGAATGTCGCCTTCCGCCGCACCGTGCTGGAACAGCAGGTAGGTCTCGCGCGCCACGCCGAACAGGGTCCGGCCCACGGCCGAGCGGCTGCGCTGTTCCGGCAGCGAGCCCCAGCCGTCGCAAATGTCATGGTCGTCCCAGACCGACAGCGCCGGCACCTGCGCCGCCATCGCGGCATAGCCCGGCGCCTGCAAGACATGCAGATAGCGCGCGACGAAGCGGCGGCGCAGGTGTTCCGCCAGATCGGCAAGCTGCGCGGGGTCGTCCACCTCGGGCACCTTGTCGGGCCAGTCCCGGCTCAGCGGGTGGCCCTGCGTCGCCTCGTCGGCATAGATCTGGTCGCCGCCCTGCAGCAGCAGCGCAAAGGGCGCGCGGGCATGGTCGCGCGCCAGCCGCCTCCACATCAGGTTGCGCTCGGCGCCGTCGCGGTCCAGATCGCCGTTCTCCTCGCCGTTGCAGGAAACGAAGGCCAGGCGCAGGTCGCCCGACAGATCCGTCGCGACCGCGTGAAAGGTGCCCTCGAATTCATAGCCGCCATCCGCCGGGGTCAGGGTGAAATCGTGCCGCCAGACGGCGATGCCGGCGATCTGGGCGATGCGGCGCGGCGCGATCTCGGCCTCTGACAGGCGGATCGGCGGCGGGGCCGGTTCGTCCTTCGGCCGGATGACGATGGCCGCCAGCCGGATGCCCTGCCCCGCCATGCCGCGGAAATGCAGGATCGGCCCTGCCCGGCCGGGTCGCTGCGCCTCGTCCATCATCCTGCCTGTCCCTTTCGCATTGCAGCGAGGGATATAGGTGCGGCGCGGCCAAGCGCAAATCCGGCCGGCGGCGAACCGCGACCCCGCCGCCGGCGTTGGTCCCCAAAGGCAGCGCAGGAGCCGGTGATGACCGAGCGGATCGAAGGCGTGACCATCTCGCATCCCGAGCGGGTGATCTTTGCCGATGCCGGACCGGGCAAGGCGGGGCTGACCAAGGCGGGGCTGGCGCGCTATTACCAGCAGATCGCGCCGCTGATGCTGGAGGAGGCCGCCGACCGCCCGCTGTCGCTGCTGCGCCTGCCCGACGGGATGGCGGGCGAGCGGTTCTTCCAGAAGCATCCCGGCAAGGGCTTTCCCAAGGCGATCCGGCAGATGCGGATCACCGAAAGCGACGGCGAGGATGCGGCCTATGCCTATGTCGCCGACGCGGCCGGGCTGGTCGCCGCGGTGCAGATGGGCACGGTCGAGTTCCACATCTGGCCCGCCCGCCGCGACCGGCTGGAGCGGCCCGACCGGCTGGTCTTCGACCTAGACCCCGACGAGGGGCTGGGCTTCGACGCCGTGCGTGCCGCCGCCCTGTCGCTGCGCGGCCGGCTGCTGGACCTGGGGCTTGAGCCCTGGGCGATGCTGACCGGCGGCAAGGGCGTGCATCTGGTCGTGCCCCTGCGCCGCAGCCTCGGCTGGGGCGATCTCAAGCGTTTCGCCCGCGACTTTGCGACGCTTTGCGCGCAGGACGAACCGGACCGCTATACGGTGGAGCTGGCCAAGGCCAGCCGCAAGGGCCGGATCTTCATCGACTGGCTGCGCAACGAGCGCGGCTCGACGGCGGTTGCGCCCTTTTCGGTGCGCGCCCGGCCCGGCGCCCCGGTGGCGGCGCCGGTCGGCTGGGACGAGCTGGCCGGGATCGCCAGCGCCCGTGCCTTCGGCACCCAGGCGGCGCGGGAACGCGGCTGGGCCGGCATAAGGCGGGTGCGGCAAAGCCTGACCCGGCCGATCTTCGCGGCGCTGGACAGGGCGCTGACCGGTTGACCCCCGTTCAGCCCTCGATGCGCCGGCCGTCTTGCGCATCGAAGACATGCAGGTGCCCCGGATCGGGCACCACGTCGACCCGGTCGCCGCGCGCCAGCCCGCTGGTGCCGGGCAGGCGCAACACCAGCGGCACCTCCGAGCCCTCGATCATGCCATAGCCGAAGGCATCGGCGCCCAGCCGCTCGACCGAACGCAGCAGGACCGGGATCGCCGCCTCGCCCGGCGCGGCGGGCCGCAGATGCTCGGGGCGCAGGCCAAGCCGCAGATCGCCGCCGCGCGGCAGGCCCGGCAGCGGCAGCACCGCCCCGCCGGGCAGGGTCACGCGGCCCTCGGCCGCCGAGACGGTGAAGATGTTCATGGCGGGCGAGCCGATGAAACCGGCGACGAATTCGCTGGCCGGGCGCTGATAGACTTCCAAGGGCGTCGCGATCTGCTCGGCCACGCCCTTGTTCATCACGATCAGCCGGTCCGCCAGCGTCATCGCCTCGACCTGGTCATGGGTGACGTAAAGCGTGGTCTGGCCGGTGCGCAGGTGCATCTCCTTGATCTGCAGGCGCATCTGCACCCGCAGCTTGGCGTCGAGGTTCGACAGCGGCTCGTCCAGCAGCAGCGCGGCGGGCTCGCGCACCAGCGCCCGGCCCATGGCGACGCGCTGGCGCTGGCCGCCCGACAGCGCGCGCGGCTTGCGGTCCAGATAGGGCTCCAGCTCCAGCATGGTCGCGGCCTTGGCGACGCGGGCCTCGATCTCGGCTTTCGACATCCGGGCGATCTTGAGCCCGTAGGCCATGTTCTCGCGCACCGACATATGCGGATAAAGCGCGTAGTTCTGGAACACCATGGCGATGTCGCGCTGGCGCGGCTCCAGGTCGTTGACCACCTTGCCGCCGATCTCGACCGTGCCGGCGCTGATCGCCTCCAGCCCGGCCACCATGCGCAGAAGCGTGGACTTGCCGCAGCCCGAAGGTCCGACAATGACCACGAATTCGCCGTCGGCGATCTCCATGGTGATGCCGTGGATGACCTGGTTTCCCGCATAGCTCTTGCGGACATCGTTAAGCAGGATGCGGGCCATCTATTTCTCCGTCTCGACCAGGCCCTTGACGAACCAGCGCTGCATCAGCACCACCACCAGGATCGGCGGCAGGATGGCCAGCACGCTTGTGACCATCACGAGGTTCCAGGGCGTATCGGCATCGGCGAATGAGATCATCTTCTTCAGCGCGATGACGATGGTGTTCATTTCGTTGGAATTGGTGACCAGCAGTGGCCACAGGTATTGCGTCCAGCCATAGATGAACTGGATCACGAAGATCGCCGCGACATTGGTCAGCGACAGGGGCCACAGGATGTCCTTGAAGAACCGCCAGGGCCCGGCGCCATCGACCCGCGCCGCCTCCAAGAGTTCGTCCGGGATGGTCATGAAGAACTGCCGGAACAGAAGCGTCGCCGTGGCCGAGGCGATCAAGGGCAGGATCAGCCCCGGATAGGTGTCGATCAGCCCCAGGTCGACCATGACCTTGTAGGTCGGCTGGATGCGCACCTCGACCGGCAGCATCAGGGTGATGAAGATCAGCCAGAAACAGGCCATGCGCAGCGGAAAGCGGAAGAAGACGATGGCATAGGCCGAGGCCATCGAGATCGCGATCTTTCCCAGCGCGATGCCCATGGCGACGATGGTGGTATTGGCCAGAAGCCGCCACAGGCTGACCCCGCCGATGCGGCTGATCCCGCCCGAGAAGGCATCGGAATAGTTCCGCGCCGCCTCGGGCCCGGGCAAGAGCGGCAGCGGCGGGCGCAGGATGGTCTGCACCGAATGGGTCGAGGCGACGAAGACGTAATAGACCGGAAAGGCCACCACGATCACGCCCAGCACCATCCAGAAATGCGCCAGCACTCGCCCGGCGCCGCGCGCGGCCAGCGGAGAGGATTCAGCCATAATGCACCCTCCGCTCGATGAAGCGGAACTGGAAGGCGGTCAGCGCGATCACGATGATCATCAGGATCACCGATTGCGCGGCGGAATCGCCCATGATCAGGTTCACGAAACCGTCGTTATAGACCTTGTAGACCAGCGTCTCGGTCGCCTTGCCGGGGCCGCCGCCGGTCACGGCATGGATGATGCCGAAGGTGTCGAACAGCGCATAGACGGTGTTCACCACCAGCAGGAAGAAGGTCGTCGGCGCCAGAAGCGGGAAGGTGATGGTCCAGAAGGCATGGCGGCGCGAGGCGCCGTCGATCGCCGCCGCCTCCAGAAGCGATCGAGGAATCGCCTGCAAGCCAGCGACAAAGAACAGGAAATTATAGCTGATCTGCTTCCATGTCGCGGCCGCGACAACCAGCGCCATCGCCTGCTCGCCGTCCAGCAGCGGGTTCCAGTAGATGCCCATCTGCCGCAGCGGCCAGGCCAGCGTGCCGAAGCTGGGATTGAACATGAACAGCCACAGCATGCCGGCGATGGCGGGCGCCACCGCATAGGGCCAGATCATCAGCGTGCGATAGAAGCCCTTGCCGCGGATGATCTTTTCCGCCTGCACGGCCAGGAACAGCGCAATCGCCATGGCGCAAAAGGCGACCAGCACCGAAAACACCACCGTCACCCGGACCGAGTTCAGATAGTTCGGATCGCTCAGCACCTTGCGGAAATTCGCCAGCCCCACGAAGGTCGTCTTCAGGCCAAAGGCATCCTCGCGCAGCACCGACTGGCGAAAGGCCTGCGCCGCCGGCCAGTAGAAGAAGATCAGCGTGATCGCCAGTTGCGGCGCCAGCAGCAGCCAGGGCAGCAGCTTGTGCGGAAAGACCGTGCGTCTCATCCGTCCCCCTTGTCGGATCGGGCGGGCGCCGCAACGCCCGCCCCTGGTTTCAGCCGCCCGCGGCCTCGCGGATCGCGGCATTGCCGCGCTCGACGGCGTTCTTCAGCGCCGTGGCCGCGTCCTGCTGGCCGGCCAGCATCTTTTCATACTCCTCGTTCTGGATGTCGCGCAGCTGCGGCAGGTTCGGCGCCCGCACGCCCTTGGAGTTCTCGGTTGGCTGCTTGCCCATCATTTGCAGGATCGGCGTCTCGCGGCCGGGGTTCTGCTGGTAGAAATCCGAGCCCTTGGTCGCCTCGTAGGCCGCCATCGTCACCGGCAGATAGCCCGATTGCTCGTGCAGGTATTGCTGCACCTCGGTCTGCGACAGGTAGTTGAAGAAGGCGGCGACGCCCTTGTAGGTCTCGTCCGACTTGCCGCCCATCACCCAGAGCGAGGCGCCGCCCGGCGTGGTGTTCTGCGGCGCGCCCTCGGCGGTCTCGTCATAGGGCAGCTGGCCGATGCCGTAGTTCATGCCCGATTTCACGATGTCGCCCAAGCCGCCCGAGCTTTCGGTCAGGATGCCGCATTCGCCCGAGGTGAAGTTCTGCTTGGCCTCGCTGGTGCGGCCGCCATAGACGAAGACGCCCTCTTTCGCCAGGTCCGCAAGTTCCTGGAAATGCTTGACGAACAGCGGGCCGTCGATCTTCAGCTCGGGCGTGCCGGCCAGGCCGTTCTCGTTCGTGCCCCAGCTGACATTGTTCCAGGCGGCGAAGTTCTCGGTATGGATCCAGGTCAGCCAGGTCGAGGTATAGCCGCAGGTCGCCGCCCCCGATTCCTTGATCTTGCGCGCAGCGGCCCAGACCTCGGCCCAGGTCTTGGGCGGGTTCTCGACGTCCAGCCCCGCCTTTTCGAAGATGTCCTTGTTGTAATACAGGATCGGCGAGGAGGAGTTGTAGGGGAAGGACAGCATGTCCCCCTCGGGCGTCGAGTAATAGCCGACGATGCCGGGCAGATACTGGCTCTTGTCGAATTCGTAGCCGCCTTCCTGCAGCACCTCGGCCACCGGCTTGATGGCGCCCTGCGCGCCCATCATGACGCCGGTGCCGACGTCGAAGACCTGGATGATGTCGGGGGCCTGGCCCGCGCGGAAAGCGGCGATGCCGGCATTCAGCGTTTCGGGATAGGTGCCCTTGAAGACGGGCTTGAGTTCGTAGTCGGCCTGGCTTGCGTTGAAATCGCTGGCGATCTTGGTCACGACCTCGGCATTGGCGCCGGTCATGGCGTGCCACCACGAGATTTCGGTCTTGGCCTCGGCCGCGACGGGCAGCGCCATCAGCCCTGCAAGCCAGAATGGGGTTTTCTGCATGGTATCCTCCGAGTCGTGCCTTGCGGCGTCATCGTTCCCGGACGGCAGCAACTGGGCCAGGGCCCGCCATGCGCCATCCGCCTCCCTGTGCGGATTTGTCACCTGCCGGGGGCCGGGGTGTCAATTCGCAACTGGTCGGTTTGGTATGGCAGGCGGCAGGCAAGCGCCGCGCCGGAAACAGCGGCTCTGTGGCATGGATTTGTGAAAATCCAGTGACAGCAATGGGTAAAATACATTTCTTGAGGTGATTTCCGACCACTAACCCCTTGCCGACCGCAAGGGGGCGGCGGCAGTTCCGTCGCGTAAACCGCCCGAACGCGGCGGGCCCGGATCGGAAACCGAACCCCGTGCCCCGCATCAAGGCGGGGCCGGCGCGGGGCATGAAAACGGCCGGCGCCTGGCCCGGCCGTTCCGGGGACTGCCCGAAAGCCCCGTCAGAAGCTGCGCGAGACCGACAGCTTGAAATTCCGCCCCGGTGCCGGGCCGCTGAGCCAGGAGGCCGGCGTGTAGTCGCGGTCGGCGATGTTGTCGATGCCCATATGCACCTCGATCCCCGCCGCCGCGCCGGATTGCGGCGCCCAGGTGGCAAAGACGTCATGCACGCCGTAGCCGGCACGATGTTCGCCATCCGACTTGTCGCGGCCCCTGGCCAGGGTGCTGCGCAGCCCCAGCCGCCAGGCGTCGCCGGCCTGCCAGATCGCCTGCAAGGTCACGCGGTCGTTGGGCAGCGTGTCCAGCACCGTACCGTCCTGGTCCTCGCCCTCGACCACCGAGACCGCGGCGCCGAACTCCCAGGCGTCGAGCGTATAGCTGGCCTCCAGCTCGCCGCCCCGCAGATAGGCGCGGTCGATATTGGTGAAATGGGCCGACGGTCCCGCGCCCGAGCGGGCGATCATGTCGGTGATGTGATTGCGAAACAGCGTCAGCTTCATCACCGCCTCGTCGCCCTCGGCAAACAGCCCATTGCCGCGATAGGAGATCCCGGCCTCGAGGTTCTTGCCCTTCTCGTCCTTCAGGTTCGGGTTCGGCGCCGTCGCCATGGAGCCGTCGTAGAGCTCGTCCACCGTCGGCATCCGGTTCACGAAGGCGGCGGAGCCGAAGACCGACCACTGCCCGTCCAGCCTGTAGATCGCCGCGACCTGCGGCTCGACCGCCTCGAAGCTGCGCTCTTCGGCGGCGAAACCGACGGTGTCCTTGGGCTCGGTGCGCTGCCTTTCGTAGCGCAGGCCCGAATTGACCGTCAGCCTGTCCCAGGTCACTTCCGAGAGGGCATAGACCCCCCAGGCGCGGGTGAAGCCCTCGGGATGCGAGGCCGAGGGCACGCTGGACGACCGATCCTGCTTGAGCAGTTCGAAGCCGGTGGTCAGGGCATGATCATGGCCGGCGCCCGACAGGTCGGCCACATTGGCCAGCTTGAACTTCCACAGGCGATAGTCGCGCCGCCCCAGCAGCGAGGGCATGATCGGCTCGTCCGGGTCGTCGCCCTGCCGCACGTCCTTCATGGTGTTGGTATAGGACAGCGTGGCCGTCACATCGACATAGCGGTTGTCGTCCGGGTTCCAGCCCCAGATCAGCCGCGCGGTCTGGTCGCGGGTGGTGATGTCGCCGACGCCCCAGCCGGAGAAGCCCGGGAACAGCCCCACCTGCGCCCCTTCGAGCTGGTTGAAGTCCTGGTTCTCGCCCTTGGCCTCCAGATGCTGGTAGGAAAAGGCGACATGGTGATCGCCGAAGGTCTTCTTCGCCTTCAGAAGCAGGTTCGGCGTCTTGGAGTTCGCGCGCACGGTGGTATTGCCGTCCGCATCCTTGGTATCGCCCAGCTTGCGCCAGGCGAAGGCGGCGAGCGCCTCGAAATCCTCGGCCGGGCGCCAGCCAAGCGCGACGCTGCCCAGCACCGTGTCGGGGTTGCTGGCATAGCCGAGCTTGGTCCGGCCGCCGAAGCTCTGGCCCTCGGCGATCAGGTCGCCGGCCTCGATCGTCTCCATGGCGATCACCCCGCCGAGCGCGCCCGAGCCGTAAAGCGTGGATGAGCCGGGGCCGCGCAGCACCTCGACCTGGCGCAGGAAGTCCGGCTCGACGAAGAGCGCGCCCTGGCGGTAGGATTCGAAATATTTCTCCTCGCCGTCGATCAGCTGGACGATCCCGGATTCCGAGGCGGCGGCGCCCGAGGAGCCGAAGCCGCGGATGTTGAAGCCCTGGCCGAAGAAGCTGCCCGACCCGACGCCGGCAACCCCCGGCACCGTCGCCAGCACCTCGCCGATATGCACCGGCTCGATATCCGCAAGCTGCTGGCCGTCCACGACCGAGACCGATTGCGGCACCTCGGAGGCCACCTTGAGCTTGCCGGCGCGCAGCACGATCTGGTCCAGCACATAGGTGGATGGCGCAGGCTCCGTCCCGGCGGTTTCCTGCGCCAGCAGCGGAGTGGAAAAGGTAAGGGCGCAGGCGCTTCCGGCCAGAAGCGCGCCGCGAATCGGATGGCGTGGCATGTGATCCCCGTCGTCATGTCGTGAAGTCTACGGCTGGCCACGGGGCTGGCATCTTGCGCGGGTTAAAATATTCTTAGTAAAACTGTCAATGATTCCTTGCGCCTTGTCCGGCACCGAGCCGGGCAGAGGCTGGCGCGCAACAGCAACGAAGGACACCGCGATGACCGACCATTCCCCTGCAGAGCTGCGCCGCATCCAGGCCGAGGACAGCGGCCGCCCCTATGACCTGGCCGAACGGCTGGGCGTCCCCGAGGCCGCGCTGGTCGCGGCGCGGGTCGGCCATGGCGCGACCCGCATCGACCCCCTGCCCGGCCGGCTGATCCCGCAGGTGCAGGCCCTGGGCGAGGTGATGGCCCTGACCCGCAACCGGTCCTGCGTGATCGAGAAACTCGGCACCTACAACGACTTCCACGATGGCGAGCATGCCGCCATGACCCTGGACCCCGAGATCGACCTGCGCATCTTTCCCCGCCATTGGGTGCATGCCTTCGCCGTCGAATCCGAGGTCGGAACCGCCACCCGCCGCTCGGTCCAGGTCTTTGACGCGGCGGGCGACGCGGTCCACAAGATCCACCTGCGCGAGGGCTCGGACCTGGCGGCCTGGGAGGCGCTGAAGCGCGACCTGGCGCTGGCGGACCAGTCCGACACCGCCCGCTTCGAGCCCCGCGCGCCGGTCGAGCCGCCCAAGGCCGGCGCCGAGCGCGCCGATGCCCTGCGCCGGGAATGGGCGGCGATGACCGATACGCATCAGTTCAACATCCTGATCCGGCGGCTCAAGATGAACCGGCTGGGCGCCTATCGCATCGCCGGCGCGCCGCTGGTGCGGCCGCTGGCGGTCGAGGCGGTGCCGGCGCTGCTGGAGCGCGTCCATGCCGGGGGCGTGGGGGTGATGTTCTTTGTCGGCAACATGGGCTGCATCGAGATCCATTCCGGCCAGGTCCAGTCGCTGAGGCCCATGGAGCCGTGGCTCAATGTCATGGACCCGCGCTTCAACCTGCATCTGCGCGGCGACCACGTGGCCGAGGTCTGGGCGGTGGACAAGCCCACCAGGCGAGGCCCGGCCATTTCGGTCGAGGCCTTCGACGCCGAGGGGGCGCTGATCTTCCAATGCTTCGGCCTGCGCCCGGAAAAGGGCGGTGATGCCGAACAATGGGCGGCGCTGGTCGCCGGCCTGCCGGCGCTGGCCGAGGCGGCAGAATGAAACGGCTGGCGCTTGCCCTGGTCCTGCTGGCCGGCCAGGCCGCGGCCGAGGATCAACCCGAAGCGCAGCGCGTGCTGTCGCTGGGCGGTTCCGTGACGGAGATCGTCTATGCGCTGGGCGAGGAGGCGCGGCTGATCGGCCGCGACACCACCTCGAACTGGCCGCCCGAGGCCAATGCCCTGCCCGATGTCGGCTATGTGCGCGCGCTGTCGCCCGAAGGCGTGCTGTCGGTCGCACCCGACCTGATCATCGCCGAGGACGGCGCCGGCCCGCCCGAGGCGGTGGCAGTGCTGCAATCGGCCGGCGTAGCCTTCGTCAGCGTCGCGGAACGCTATGACGCCGAGGGCGTTCTGGACAAGGTCGATGCGGTGGCCGAGGCGCTCGGCGTGCCGGACAAGGGCCGCGCGCTGCACGACAAACTGGCGGCGGAGCTGCAAGCGGCGCTCGGCCGGGCGCAGGCCGTGGGCGAGCCGAAGAAGGTGCTGTTCGTGCTGTCCCTGCAGGGCGGGCGCGTCATGGCCGGCGGCGCGGACACGGCGGCGGACGGCATCATCCGCCTGGCCGGGGCGCAGAACGCCATGCCGGGCGTCCAGGGCTACAAGCCCGTCACCGACGAGGCGGTGATCGCGGCCGCGCCCGATGTCATCCTGATGATGCGCCGCGGCGACGAACAGGCGGACGCGGATGCCAATGGCGGCAGCAGCCACACGGCGGCGAAACAGGCGGTGCTGGCCATGCCGGCGCTGGCCCAGACCCCGGCGGGACGCGCGGGCGCGGTGGTGATGATGGACGGGCTGAAACTGCTGGGCTTCGGTCCCCGCACCGGCGAGGCGGCGGTCGAGCTGCACGACCTGATCTATGCGGGGTCGTGATGGTGGCCCTGTCGCCCGACCTTCGCCCCGGACGGCTGCAAGGCGACCGCAGCCATCGCGCGCGGCGCCTGGGGCTGTTCCTGGCGCTGCTGCTGGCGGTGGTCGCGGTGGTCTCGCTGGGCTGGGGCGCCTCGGGGACGTCGCTTGCGCGGGCGGTCTCGGACCTGCTGGCGGGGCGCGAGCTTGCGGTGCAGGACCGGGTGGTGCTGATGGACATCCGGCTGCCGCGCGTGCTGATGGGCATTTTCGTCGGCGCCTCGCTGGCGGTCTCGGGCGCGGTGATGCAGGGGCTGTTCCGCAACCCGCTGGCCGATCCGGGCATCGTCGGCGTCAGCTCGGGCGCCTCGCTGGGCGCGATCCTTGCCATCGTGCTGGGCAGCACGCTGCCGGCCGGGATCGCGGCGTTCTTCGGCTGGTATCTGGTGCCCGTCGCCGCCTTTGCCGGCGGCTGGCTGACCACCATGGCGCTTTACCGCATCGCCACCCGGCGCGGGCGCACCTCGGTCGCCACCATGCTGCTGGCCGGCATCGCGCTGGGGGCGATCATGGCGGCGCTGTCGGGGCTGGTGATCCTGCGTGCCAATGACCGCGAGCTGCGCGACCTGACCTTCTGGGGGCTCGGCTCGCTGGCCGGGGCGAACTGGCCCAAGCTCTTGGCCGGCGCGCCGATCATGGCGCTGGCGCTGCTTTACGCCCCCTGGCTCGCGCGCGGCCTGAACGCGCTGGCGCTGGGAGAGGCGGCGGCCGGCCATGTCGGCATCCGGGTGCAGAAGGTCAAGAACCGCGCCATCCTGACCGTCGCCGCCGCCACCGGCGCCGCGGTCGCGGTCTCGGGCGGCATCGGCTTCGTCGGCATCGTCGTGCCGCATCTGCTGCGTCTGGCCAGCGGGCCGGATCACCGCTGGCTGCTGGTCAACTCGGCGCTTCTGGGCGCGGTGACGCTGCTGCTGGCCGACATGGTCAGCCGCACCGTCATCGCCCCGGCCGAGCTGCCGATCGGCATCGTCACCGCCGTCATGGGCGGGCCGTTCTTCCTGTGGATCCTGCTGCGCAACCGGGGGGTGCTGGACCTGTGAGCCTGATCGCCACCGACATCCGGGTCAGCCTTGGCCGCAAAGAGATCCTGCACGGCGTCTCGGTCGAGGCGCGGGCGGGCGAGATCACCGCCATCGTCGGGCCGAACGGCTCGGGCAAGACCACGCTGATGCGCAGCCTGACCGGAGAACTGGCCTGCCGCGGGGCCATCACCCTGAACGGGCGCGACATCGCCGCCCTGTCGCCCGAGGCGCTGGCCCGGCGCCGGGGCGTGCTGCCGCAGGCCGCCGCGCTGTCCTTTCCCTTCACCGTGGCCGAGGTCGTGCGCATCGGCGTCGAGGCGCGGGGCGAGCGCGCCGAGGCGCTGGTGCCGGCGGCGCTGGCGGCGGTCGATCTGCCGGGCTTTTCCGGCCGGCTCTACCAGGAGCTGTCAGGGGGCGAGCAGCAACGGGTGCAGCTGGCCCGCGTGCTGGCGCAGGTCTGGCAGCCGCTGGACGCGGAGGGCCCGCGCTGGCTGATGCTGGACGAGCCGGTCAGCAGCCTCGACATCGCCCATCAGCTGACGGTGATGCGGCTGGCCGCCGGTTACGCCAGGGCCGGCGGCGGCGTGGTCGCGGTCATGCACGACCTGAACCTGACTGCGCTTTTCGCACAAAAGCTGGTGCTGATGAGCGGCGGGTGCGTCCTGTGCCAGGGCCGCGCCGACGAGGTCTTGACCGACGAGGCGCTGTCCAGCGCCTATGGCTGCCGGCTGCGCGTCAATGCCGTGCCCGACAGCGGCATCTGGGTGCTGCCGCACGCGGCGGCGTGACCGGCCGGGCCGAAAGGCCCGCGACCTAAGGCCGCGCCCATTTACAAGCCCGCCCCGGCATCCGCATATTGGACATGACCCCGCTGTTGAGAGATGCCCGATGCATGCCATGCTGCTGCACAGGATCGGCGCGCCGCTGGTCTGGACCGAACTGCCCGACCGTGACCCCGGTCCGGGCGAGATCCGGGTCCGCGTCCTGGCCAGCGGGGTCTGCCGCACCGACCTGCACGTGGTCGACGGCGAATTGCCCGACCCGGTGCTGCCGATCATCCCCGGACACGAGATCGTCGGCCGGATCGAGGCGCTCGGCCCCGGCGTTACCGGCCTTGCCCTGGGCCAGCGGGTCGGCATCCCCTGGCTCGGCCACGCCTGCGGCGCCTGCCCCTATTGCCGCGACGGGCGCGAGAACCTGTGCGACGCGCCGGGCTTTACCGGCTACACGCGGGACGGCGGCTATGCGACCGCGGCGATCGCCGACGCGCGCTTCGCCTTTCCCCTGGGCGAGGCGGGCGAGGACGTGGCGCTGGCGCCCCTGCTTTGCGCGGGGCTGATCGGCTGGCGCGCGCTGGTGATCGCGGGCCAGGCGCCGCGGCTGGGGCTTTACGGCTTTGGCGCGGCGGCCCATATCATCGCGCAGGTGGCGACGTGGCAGGGCCGTGCGGTCCATGCCTTCACCCGCCCCGGCGACCTGCGCTCGCAGGATTTCGCGCGCCGGCTGGGCGCGGTCTGGGCCGGTGGCTCGGACCAGCCCCCGCCCGAGCCGCTGGATGCCGCGATCATCTTCGCCCCGGTGGGCGATCTGGTGCCGGCGGCACTGAAGGCGGTGCGCAAGGGCGGCCGCGTGGTCTGCGCCGGCATCCACATGAGCGACATCCCCGCCTTTCCCTATGCGCTGCTTTGGCACGAACGCCAGATCGCCTCGGTCGCCAACCTGACGCGGCAGGACGGGCTGGACTTCCTGTCGCTGGCGCCCCGCATCGGCATCGCCACCGAAACCACGACCTATCCGCTGCGCGAGGCCAATCGCGCATTGGACGACCTGCGCGCCGGCCGCTTCGACGGCGCGGCCGTGCTGGTGCCCTGAGCCGCCCGCCGGGCGCGGCGGCGCCCGGCCCGCCCCACCCGCGACCGGGATCTGCTGCCATGGAGGAAACGGTGAATAGCCCTGCAACCGGCCCAACCCCGACCGGGGCGGCCCCCTATCGCGCCATCGACCGGCTGCGCGAGGCGATGGCCGCCGGCTTCGGCACCGGCGTCTCGCCCCTGGCGCTCGGCATGGCGCTGATGGACTGGTCGGCGCATCTGGCCGCCGCGCCGGGCAAGCGGCTGCAACTGGCCGACAAGGCCGCGCGCGAGGCGGCCGCGCTCTTGACCCATGCCGCGGCGCTCGCCGCCGATCCGGCGGCCGAGCCGGTGATCCGCCCCGGTCCCCAGGACCGCCGCTTCGCGGCCGCGGCCTGGCAGAACCCGCCCTTCAGCCTCTGGGCCCAGGGCTTCCTGCTGGCGCGGCAATGGTGGCAGGAGGCGACGCGCGACGTGCCCGGCGTCGATCCGCACCGCGAAAACCTGCTCTCGGCGATGGTGCAGCAATGGCTGGACATGGCCTCGCCGGCCAACCTGCCCTTCACCAATCCCGAGGTGATCACCCGCACCCTTGAGACCGCGGGGTTGAGCCAATGGGTGGGCATGCGCAACTGGGCCGAGGACATGGCGCGGCTGGCCGCCGGCAAGCCCCCGGTCGGGGCCGAGCAGTTCCGCGTCGGCCAGGAGGTCGCGGCAAGCCCCGGCAAGGTGGTCTATCGCAACCACCTGATCGAGCTGATCCAATACGCCCCCGCGACCGACACCGTGCTGGCCGAGCCGGTGCTGCTGGTCCCGGCCTGGATCATGAAATACTACATCCTCGACCTGTCGCCGGAAAACTCGCTGGTCCGGCACCTGGTCCGGGCCGGGCACACGGTCTTCTGCATCTCCTGGCGCAATCCCACGGCCGAGGACCGCGACCTGACGCTGGAGGATTACCGCAGCCTGGGGGTGATGGCGGCGGTGGATGCGATTTCGGCCATCCTGCCGGGGCGGGGCATCCATGCGGCAGGCTATTGCCTGGGCGGCACGCTGCTGGCCATCGCGGCGGCGGCGATGGGCGGGGCACGGGACGACCGACTGGCCAGCGTCTCGCTGCTGGCGGCGCAGACGGATTTCGCCGAACCGGGGGAGCTGGGCCTGTTCATCGACCACGACCAGCTCAACAGCCTGGAAGGCGCGATGCGGCAGCGCGGCTACCTGACGGCCGAGCAGATGCTGGGCGCCTTCCGCTTCCTGCGCTCGAACGACCTGGTCTGGTCGCGCATGGTGCGCGCCTATCTGATGGGCGAGCGCGAGCCGATGACCGACATCCTGGCCTGGAGCAGCGATTCGACCCGCATGCCCTATCGCATGCAGGGCGAATACCTGCGCCGCTTCTACCTGGAGAACGCGCTGGCCGGCGACCGGCTGCTGGCGGACGGCCGGCCGGTGGCGCTGCGCAACATCCGCGCGCCGGTCTTTGCCGTCGGCACCGAAGAGGATTACGTCGCCCCCTGGCGCTCGGTCTACCGGCTGCATTGCCTCAGCGATGCCGAGCTGACCTTCGTGCTGGGGGACCGGGACCACCTGGCGGGGATCATCCTGGATCCGACCGGGCCCGGCCATCACCGCATCGCTACCCGCGGCCGGGACGGCACCTGCCTGCCGCCCGACGACTGGCTGCACGCCGCCGCGCTGCGCGAGGGCTGCTGGTGGCCGGCCTGGACCGACTGGCTGGCGCGGCATTCCGCGGCCGAGCGGGTGGCGCCGCCGGCCATGGGCGCCGCCGCCGCGGGCTATCCGGTGCTGGAGGACGCGCCGGGCAGCTATGTCCGCCAGCGCTAGGCCAGCAGCGCCGCGGCCTCCATCGCCATCATCCGCTCCTCGTTGGCGGGGATGATGAGCGTCGCGAAATCGCCCAAGGGCGCCATGCGGCGCAGGATCGCCTCGCGCACCGGGGCCGCGTTCTCGCCGATGCCGCCGGTGAAGACCATGGCGTCGATGCCGCCCAGCGAGACCGCCATGGCCGCCGCCGCCTGCGCGCATTTCAGCGCGAAATGGTCCAGCGCGAAACGCGACTGCGCCGAGCCGTCGGCCAGCAGCGCCGCGACATCGTTCGACTTGCCCGACATGCCCAGAAGACCCGAGCGGTTGTAGATCAGATCCTCGACCTGCTCGGGGGCCATGCCGAAGCTGCGCTGCATCAGCAGGATCGCGCCCGGATCGACGGCACCCGAGCGTGTGCCCATGGGAATGCCGTCCACCGCGGTCATGCCCATGGTGGTATCGACGCTGCGCCCCTGATGCATGGCGCAAAGGCTGGCGCCATTGCCCAGATGCGCGGCGACGACGCGACCGCGATGCAGGTCGGGATGGTCGCGCGCCAGCACCTGCGCCAGCCATTGATAGGACAGGCCATGAAAGCCATAGCGGCGTACGCCCTGCTCGAACAATGCCTCGGGCAGGGCGAAATGGGTGAACAGCGCATCCCGCCCGGCATGGAAGGCGGTGTCGAAACAGGCCAGGTTCGGCACGTCCTCGCCCACCAGCCGCCGCGCCGCGGCGATGGCGGCCAGCCCGTGCGGCTGGTGCAGCGGCGCCAGCGGGATCAGCGCCGCCAGATCCTCCAGCACCTGCGGCGTGACCGGGGTCGAGCGGGTGTAGCGCGTGCCGCCATGCACGATGCGATGCGCCACCGCCTCGATCCGCCAGCCCTCGTCATGGGCATCGATGAAATCCAGCACCGCCTGCATGGCCGCGGCATGATCGCCGCCGGCGACCGGGCTGCGGAACTCGGGCCCGCCGGCCAGCCGGGCCGCCAGCTCGGCATCCGCGCCGATGCGGCTGACCGCCCCGCGCGCCAGCAGCGCCAGCCCCTCGCGCGCGAAGACCCGGAACTTCAGGCTGGACGAGCCGGCATTCAGCGTCAGGATCGCCGCGATCATTTCACCTGCCCCAGCCGGCGCGCCTCGGCCATCAGCACGGCCAGCGCGGTGGACAGCATCCGGGCCCGCACGGAATCGGCGCGGCTGGTCAGGATGACCGGCACCCGCGCACCCAGCACGATCCCCGCCGCATCGGCGCCGCCCATGAAGATCAGCTGCTTGGCCAGCATGTTGCCCGATTCGATGTCGGGCACCAGCAGGATGTCGGCCTGCCCCGCCACCGGCGAGACAATGCCCTTTTCCCGCGCCGCCGCCGGGCTGATCGCATTGTCGAAGGCCAGCGGCCCGTCCAGCTCCGCATCCGCGATCTGGCCGCGATCGGCCATCTTGCACAAGGCCGCCGCGTCCAGCGTGGCCTGCATCTTGGGATTGACCGTCTCGACCGCGGCAAGGATCGCGACCTTGGGCCGGGCCGGCCCCCACAGCACGCGCCACAGAACGATGGCATTGTGCAGGATATCCGCCTTGACCATCAGGTCGGGCGCGATGTTGACCGCCGCATCGGTGATGATGAAGGGGCGCGGGTAATCCTCGGTCAGCATCAGGAAGGCGTGGCTGATCCGCCGCTCGGTGCGCAGCCCGCATTGCGGGTGGATCACCGCGCCCAACAGCTCGTCGGAATGCAGCGAGCCCTTCATGATGGCGCCGACCTGACCCGTGGCGGCCATCTGCGCGGCACGGGCGGCGGCGGCGTGGCTGTGTTCGGTATCGACGATCTCATAGGCGTCGGGGGCCTGGCCGGCCTCGGCCAGCGCAGCGGCGATGCGGGCGGCGGGGCCGATCAGCACCGGCTCGATCAGCCCGGCAGCCACCGCATCGCCCACCGCCTCGAAGACGGAATGCTGCACCGGATGGACCACGGCGGTGCGCAGGGGCGGCAGACCGGCGCAGCGGTCGATGATGGCTTGATAGGCGTCGGTCATCGCTATCCTCCGTGCTGGCGCGGATCCCGGCCCCGAGGATCGCGATATGCCGTCGGGAGGCAAGGGAAAAGCTGCGTCCCGCCCGAACGGCCGGCCCGCTGCGACGATCCGGCGCGGCCAGCCGATCCCGGAGATCAGTCGGCATGCTCCAGAAGCCGGGCGATCTCGGCCCGCAGTTCCGACAGTTCAAAGGGCTTGGCGATGAAGCCGTCCGCCCCCAGCGCCAGCCCCTTGCGGCGTTCCACCACCGAGCCGCGCGCGGTCATCAACAGCACCCGCACGTCGCGCAGGGCGGGATCGGCACGCAACGCCACGACGATCTCGTAACCCGAGATGTCGGGCAGCATGATGTCCAGCAGCACCAGGTCGGGCCGGTTGGAACGGATCTCGTCCAGCGCCGCGAGGCCGCCGGCAGTCCGCCTGTAGCTGTGGCCGGCCCGCGCCAGCAGGAACTCCAGCGCGGCGGCGATATTGTCCTCGTCCTCGACGATCAGGATATGGGCCATCACCCCCTCCGAAAGACCGGACACCAGACCCGGCCCGGCCGGATCGAGGCGGCGAAGCGGCCCGCCCCCGGAAGGGACGGGCCGGCCGGTTCAGTGCGACGAGGCTTCCGCCGCGCCGATCCCGGTTTCCGAGCGCACCTGCTGGGCCAGGTAGCCGGCCCGGTCGATGCGCGCCCGCGCGCCGTTGTCCATCTTGGACACGATCCAGATGCCCAGGAAGGCCAGCGTCATCGAGAACAGCGCCGGCGAGGTATAGGGGAAGGGCGCCGAGCCGGCGGGATTGCCCAGCGTCGCTTCCCAGACCGAGGGCGACAGCACCGTCAGCACCACCGAGGAGATCAGCCCCAGGAAGCCGCCGATCACGGCGCCGCGGGTCGTGCAATCCTTCCACAGCACCGACATGAACAGCACCGGGAAGTTGGCCGAGGCAGCCACCGCGAAGGCCAGCGACACCATGAAGGCGATGTTCTGGTTCTTGAAGGCGATACCCAGCACGACCGCGACCAGGCCCAGCACCAGCGTGGTGATGCGCGAGACGCGCAGCTCGCTGCCCGGCGCGGGGTTGCCGTTCTTGATCACGGTCGCATAGAGATCGTGGCTGACCGCCGAGGCGCCCGAGAGTGTCAGGCCGGCGACCACCGCCAGGATGGTGGCGAAGGCCACGGCCGAGATGAAGCCCAGGAAGACGTTGCCGCCCACCGCCTTGGCCAGATGCACCGCGGCCATGTTGCTGCCGCCGACCAGCGCGCCGGTGCCGTCCAGGAACTCGGGATTGGTCAGAACGAAGGTGATGGCGCCGAAGCCGATGATGAAGGTCAAGAGGTAGAAATAGCCGATCCAGCCGGTCGCCCACATCACCGACTTGCGCGCTTCCTTGGCGCTGGGAACGGTGAAGAAGCGCATCAGGATATGCGGCAGGCCGGCGGTGCCGAACATCAGCGCCATACCGAAGCTGATGGCCGAGATCGGATCCTTGATGAAGGTGCCCGGACCCATGATCGACTGGCCGGCAACGGCGGCTTCCTCGGCGGTCTTGCCGCCGGCGGTGGCCAGTTCGGCCTTGACGCGGACCGCGTCGGCGAACATCGCCTCGGGGCTGAAGCCGTAATGCCACATGACCATGAAGGACATGAAGGTCGCGCCGCCCAGCAGCAGGCAGGCCTTGATGATCTGCACCCAGGTCGTCGCGGTCATGCCGCCGAACAGCACATAGATCATCATCAGCGCGCCGACGATCACCACCGCGATCCAGTAGTCCAGCCCGAACAGCAGCTGGATCAGCGAACCCGCACCCACCATCTGCGCGATCAGGTAGAAGGCCACCACGACCAGCGTGCCCGAGGCGGCGAAGATGCGCACCGGGGTCTGGGCAAAGCGGAAGGCCGCCACGTCGGCAAAGGTGAAGCGGCCCAGGTTGCGCAGCCGCTCGGCCATCAGGAAGGTCAGGATCGGCCAGCCGACCAGGAAACCGATCGAATAGATCAGCCCGTCATAGCCCGAGATCATCACCGCGGCCGAGATCCCCAGGAAGGATGCCGCCGACATGTAGTCCCCGGCAATGGCAAGCCCGTTCTGGAAGCCGGTGATGCCGCCGCCGGCGGTATAGAAATCCGCCGCCGACTTGGTTTTCGCCGCCGCCCATTTGGTGATGTAGAGCGTCGCCAGCACGAAGGCGGCGAACATGATGATCGCGGTCCAGTTCGTCGCCTGTTTCTCGGCGCCCTGGATCACGTCGGCGGCCATGGCGGCGCCCGGCATGGCCAGGGCCGCGGCCATCAGCCCGTTGCGCAGGATCTTGTTGGTCATTTCAGCGCCTCCCGGCGAACCTTCTCGCTCAGCTCGTCGAACTCGCTGTTCGCGCGGCGCACATAGACGCCGGTGATGATGATGGTAAAGACGATCACGCCGAAGCCCAGGGGGATGCCCCAGGTCATGACACCGTCGCCGATCCGCGCGGCGAGCAGTTCCTTGTCGAAGGCGATCAGCACGATATAGCCGTAATAGACCACGAGCATCGCAATCGTCAGGATCCAGCCATAGCGGGATCGTTTCGCTTTCAGTAACTGATAGTTCGGATCTGCGGCGATCCGTTCGGCCAGGTTGTCTTGCATCGGGGTCGTGCTCCTCCACTGCCACGATATGCTGTCTTTTCAGCCGCGCCGGCGTCCTGCCGGCGAGACGATCTTCTTCTGGAAGGCTCTTGGGCGGGCGGCGGGCCTCCATGGCCATGCCGCGGCCGGTCCATGGGCGCGCATCGCCCATGGCAATCGGTCCTGCACCCTGCGGGGCCGGCGATCCGCCGCCGGCCGCCGGCCGTCAGTGCCGGTTCATCCTGTTTTCGATGAGTTCGTCGACGACGCTTGGGTCAGCGAGGGTTGAGATGTCTCCGAGGGCGGCGAAATCGTCCTCGGCGATCTTGCGCAGGA